>JBILKS010000005.1:0-17732 GCA_044376595.1 Ilumatobacteraceae bacterium
CACCGCGATCACGTAATGACCGCGGTCGGCCAGTTCGCGGGCCACGCCGTCCCAGAGCCGGGCATTCGAGGCCAGGCCGTGCACCAACACGAAGGGGCAGAGATCCGAGTCGGGCGAACCCCAAGCGAGGCAATGAAGATGAAGGCCTTCGCGGATCTCGTGGAACTCTCGATCGAACATGGGGACGAGAGTTTCCCATGAATGGCAAGAAATGGCACGATGGGACCATGCGGTTGCCCCTGCTCGACGAGTCTCTGTCCAGATTGGGCGACATCGTGGTGGCATTCAGTGGTGGCGCCGACTCGGCGTTCCTGGGGGCTTACGCCACGCAACTGCTCGGCTCCGACAGAGTGCACTGCGTGACCGCAGTGTCGGCATCTCTTGCCGAAAGCGAAGCCGAGGACTGCCGCCTGCTGGCCAACGAGTGGGGCCTTCGCTGGACAACCGTGGTGACCAACGAGACCAGCCGCCCCGAGTACATCGCCAACGCCGGAGATCGATGCTTCCATTGCAAGGACGAACTGATGGATGCGCTGTTGCCGCTTGCGGCGCAAGGCAACGCCACCATCGTCCTTGGCGTGAACATCGACGACCTCGGAGATCACCGCCCGGGCCAGCAAGCTGCGGCGGCCAAAGGCGCGGTGTTTCCGCTCGTCGAGGCCGGTCTCACCAAAGACGCGATCCGCACGGCATCACGTGCCCTGAACCTGCGTACGTGGGACAAACCCGCCGCTGCGTGTCTGGCCAGTCGGGTGCCGTATGGAACACAGGTCACCGTGGGGTTGTTGTCGCGCATCGACCGGGCCGAGGCCGCATTGCGTGCTCTCGTGCCAACCGGCAACCTGCGGGTACGTCACGAGGGGGATGCGGCGCGCATCGAGGTGGACCCCGACGTGGTCCCCGTTTTTGCGGAGCGCCACGCCGAGGTCGTCGAAGCCCTCCAGGCACTGGGTTACCGCTACGTGACTCTCGATTTGGCCGGGTTTCGGTCGGGGAATCTGAATTGGGCACTGGGCCTGAATCGCCCATAGGGTGACGTGCTGAAGAACGAGTTCGCCGAAATACGCAAGCAGCAATGGGGGCTGAAATGAAATTGTCGATGATGATCAACTATGCCGGTGGCTTCAAAGAGGCTGCACAGCGGGTGGTCGAACTGGAAAAAGCCGGCCTGGATCAGGTGTGGATCGCCGAGGCCTACAGCTACGACGCCATCTCTCAGGTGGGCTACCTTGCCGCCATCACCAACCGGGTCGAAATCGGAACGGGCATCGTCAACGTGTACTCCCGTACTGCTGCCCTCATGGCCATGACCGCTGCAGGATGTGACTACGTCAGCGACGGACGCTTCATTCTCGGCCTCGGAGCCTCCGGACCCCAAGTGGTCGAAGGCTTCCACGGCGTTCCCTACGAAAAGCCGATGCAACGCATCAAGGAATACATCGACGTGTGTCGCACGGTGTGGAAGCGCGAAGCACCCTTGCAGTACAGCGGCCAGACAATCAGCGCACCGCTGCCTGCGGGCGAAGGTACCGGACTCGGCAAACCACTGAAGCTGATCAACCACCCGCTGCGCGCCGACATCCCCATTTGGTGGGCGAGCCTCAAGGGTCTCAGCGTCGAAGCAACGGCTGAAGTTGCCGACGGATGGTTGCCCATCATGTTCGTCCCGGAAAAGTACGACAAGGTGTGGGGCAAGCAACTGAAGGCCGGTCTTGCCAAGCGTTCGCAGGCACTCAAGCCGCTGGAAATCAGCGCAGGCGGACTCCTCGCCATCGGCGAGGATCTCACTGGAGACAAGAAGTCGCGAATCATCGACATGGTGCGTCCCAACAGTGCGCTCTACATCGGAGGCATGGGTGCTCGTGGCAAGAACTTCTACAACGACATCTGCACTGCCTACGGTTACGCCGACGAGGCCAAGTTGATCCAGGATCTCTACCTCGACGGCAAGAAGGACGAAGCCGCGGCGGCAGTTCCCACCGAAATGCTCGAGCTCACCAACTTGGTCGGACCGAAGAGCTTCGTTGCCGAGCGCGTCGCTGCCTTCAAGGAAGCGGGCGTCACGGTGCTCAGTGTCAATCCTGTCGGCCCCGATGCCGCACGGCAGATCGAGACATTGCGCGACATCGTCGACAGCATCTGACATGACCGACGCGCTGCCTCTCTCCGGCCCATGTGAGTCCGGTTGGGAGGCGGTCGCCGACGCCGTTCGGGCCAACTTCGGCGGTGGAAAAGAACTGGGTTGCGGCGTCGCCGTCTACCACCGTGGTCGACTGGTGGTGGATCTCGTGGCCGGCTGGGCCGATGCGGAAAGGAACGTTCCGTATTCCCATGACTCGTTGCAGGTGGTGTTCAGCACCACCAAAGGGATCACCGCCACGGCAGTGGCAATGTGTGTGCAGCGCGGATTGATCGACTACTCCGAGCCGGTGTCGCACTACTGGCCCGAGTTTGCTGCACACCGCAAACACGACATCACGGTGGCCCAACTGCTGTCGCACCAGGCGGGTTTGTACACCATCGATGCGACGCTGGCCCTGCACGAGATCCTCGATGACTCGGTGATTGCCGCCGCACTTGCCGACACCACGCCACGCTGGGAACCCGGAACCACTCACGGTTACCACGCGCTCACCTTCGGCTGGTTGGCAGGAGAGTTGCTTCGGCGTACTGACGGCCGCGACATCGGAAGATTCGTTGCCGAAGAGATGTCTGCACCACTCAATGCCGAACTCCACATCGGGCTGCCCCCCATGTTGCATGGTCGCGTCGCGTTGTTGTCGCAGGGTGGAGGCAAAGACAAAAAGGCGAGCGAGCCCGAGACTCCCGAAGCCAAGCAGATGAGGGAACTCCTCGAGCGCTTCATGGGTCCCGACACGCCCGGCGGTCAAGCCTTGTCGTTGTCGGGAATGTGGACGGGTGAGGGTCTGTTCAATCGCCCCGAAGTGCTGAGTGCGCAGGTTCCCGCGGCCAATGCCGCCACCAACGCTCGCTCGTTGGCCGCAATGTACGCATCGTTGCAACATCCCATCAACGGAGTCCGGTTGCTCGACGACGCCACACGTGTCGCCGCGTCGGCATTGCAGACTCCGGCAGGTGAAGCTGACAAGTGCTTGATTGTGCCCACGTCGTTCTCGATGGGTTTCATGAACCACAGTGCTTTTACGCCATATGCGGGGCCGGGCAGTTTCGGACACCCCGGGTTCGGTGGTTCGGTTGCTTTCCTTCAGCCGGAACGCGAATTGTCTTTCGCGTACGTGATGAACAAGTTGGCGGCCAACCTTGCCGGTGACACGCGCGCACAGAATCTCATCGACGCCGCTACGGCGTGTGCAGACTCCGCCTGATCGGCCCAGTGAGAATCAGATAAGCGGTGCTCGCGCATGCGGCGGCGCCGGCAAAGATCGCAATGGTCAGGCGTACGCCGATGGCATCCGCCAGCAGACCGGATGCAGCGCTTGTGATGCTCAGCATCAGCGTGACGATGGCGAAGTCGCCCGCCAGGACGCGTCCGCGCACTGCGTCGGGAGATCGCAGTTGCAGCCCGTACGACGACAGTGTCCACTGTGCGCCACCACCGAAGTGTGCAAGTGCCACGAACGCGGCCGCGACGACAATGTTGGGGCTTGCCGCGGCACCCATGTAGAACACGGAAAACAACAATCCCGCCACGCCGCACACCAGCAACACGCGCCGCAGCTCGCCCTTCACCAAGCGCGAAGCAATCAAGGGCCCGAGGCCCGAGCCAACTCCGCGAACTCCGATCAACAATCCACGGCCCGAATCGCCGGCCTTGAAAACGTCGGACGCCAGAACCGCCAGCTGACTCACGATGCCTGCACCGATGGCAAATGTCGTCTTTGATGCCACCAGTGCGAGGATCACGCGGTCTTGGCGTGCCAGGTTGACCGCTTCGCGCATGTCGGCAATGGGTTTCATGCGGGTTCGAGCCGCATCGATCTTTCGCTCTTCTTGCATCCGCGCCTTGATCGCCCAAAAGAGACCCCCGGCAACGACGAACGACACGGCATCGGCCACGAACGATGCCGTGCGACCGAAAGCCTGTGCAAAGAGGCCACCGAGACCCGCACCAACAGCCAACATCACGCCCCAGGTGGCCCCCAAGAGTGAGTTTGCCTTTCCAAGTTCTTCTTCGTTGCGCGCCAGGTTGGGCAGCGCAGCTTCGCTGGCTGGTCGAATGAATGCAGCAAGAGCGGAGATGGTCGACTGGCACACGAAGACCATCCAGATTCGGCTCTCGTCAGAAGCGACGAGACCGATCGCGGCCACGGCCTGCAACATGGAGACAGCAACCAGCAGGTTCTTGCGGTCGTACCTGTCGGCGGCGGGTCCGGCGATGGGAGAGGCCAGGAACGACGGCAAAGAGAACGCAACCATCACGAGAGACACCAGGAACTTCGAACCCGTGGCGTCTTCCACCATTCCGGCAAGCGCAACAAAGGTGAACCAGTCGCCCAGATACGACACCACCTGGGCGACGAAGAGCAGACGGATGTCCCGGTTCTCCCGGAGCATTCTCCACACGAGGATTTACCGCGAAACGGTCGCGTGCAGAATGGTCACGCGAAATACTTCTGCGTTCCGCGCAGGAACTTTTCTGCATCGGCAACGATGTCGCGAACGATCTGGCCGGCGGGAATCACAGATGTGATGGCACCCACTCCCTGTCCGGCGGGCATGAACTCTCGCTTCACATCGACGATGGTGTCGCTCGGTGCGCCGAGATGGTTGGCGTTTTCCTTCATTGCGTGAATCGCCTGATGTGGGAAGGGTTGAAGTTCCTCGGGGTGCTCTTCGTAGTACGCGGTCCAGTCGTTGCGGATCACGCGACATGTCTTGCCGGTGAACCCGCGCGAGATCACGGTGCCGTCTTCCGGCGTGCCGAGCAGTACTTCCTTGTAGCCCTGCACCGCACGCGCTTCGGGTGTGGCGATGAATCGTGTTCCCACCCACACGCCGTCGGCACCGAGCGCCAGCGAAGCTGCCAAGCCGCGCCCGTCGAACAATCCACCGGCGGCAACAACGGGAACTTTGTCGCCCACGGCATCGACAACCTGCGGAATGAGGGCCATGGTGGCAACCGTGCCTGTGTGTCCGCCACCTTCGGTGCCCTGAGCAACCACGAAGTCGCATCCACTGGCAACCGCCGACACGGCGTGGCGGACCTTTCCGCACATCGAACCCACCAGCACGTTGTTCTTGTGGAGGTAGTCGATGGCGTCGCGGGGAACACCGAGTCCGGCCACGAAGATGCGCGCCCCGCCTTCGACCACGGCGCGCACTCCCTCTTCCACCTGCTGGGGAAGCGCAGTGAGCAGATCCACGCCGAACGGTTTCGACGTGGCCTTGCGCACAAGCGCCATTTCCTCGACCAGTTCGGGGGTCTTCATGGTGGATGCACCGAAGGTGCCGATACCGCCCGCTTCAGAAACGGCGGCAACCAGCTCGTGGTACGAGACGCCACCCATGCCGGCGAGCATGACGGGATGTTCGATGTCGAGCAGTTCGGTGAGACGTGTGCGCATGGACGCCACCGTAGTGCTTCGGCCCGTGCAATCGGAGAGGTGGTCGCCCCTAGAACGCTCCGTCTTGGTCGAGGAATCCCCGATGCCAGCGCGACGGCGTGAGCACGGCGGCACGCGGCTCGTCTTCGAACATCCAACGTGCGAAATTCCGTCGCGTCCAGCTGTTCAGGCCAACCACCCGGATGGCTCCGCGTGCCACGACACCTGAGGACAGCATCTTTCCCAGGACACGGCTCATGCGGTGATCGGCATGGAGATGGTGACGAACGTCTTTGCGGTAGCGCGCGGCTGCGGCAGGGGCATTGCCGGTGTGGGCAATCACGGATTCGGCAGCACACACACCAGTGAGTAGTGCCTGGCCGATTCCTTCGCCGGTGAGTGTGTCGGTAGCGCGTGCCGCATCGCCGACGAACAAGACCGACCCGTGCGACAGGGTGGCGTCGGTGATACCCGCGGGAATGGGCCACGCCGTGTGGCGATCGATCAGAGTGAAGTTGTCTCCCAGTGCCTCGACAATGTGGGGCCGGCGGAGAAGGTTTTGCCACAGTGACTTCATGTCTTTGGTGCGTCGCTTGCCGTCGCGCAACACGCCGAATCCGATGTTCACCCGGCCGTCGGCCAAGGGAAACGACCACGCATATCCGGGAAGGAGATCCTTTTCGAACCACACGTAGAGACGCTGCGCGGCGGGGCCCGTGATGTTGTCGGCGTACTGGCGAAAGGCGTGCCACTCGCCCAGGTATCCATCTTGCGACAGCCCGAGTGATTTGCGCACGGGCGACCACATGCCATCGGCGGCAATGACATGTCGCGCCGAGATGCTCTCACCCGACGTGGACCGAAGCGTGGTGACACCATTTGCTGTGGCGAGCGAGTCGAACACCCAGTTCTCGCGGATCTCGGCACCGTGTGCACGTGCGTGATCTACCAAGGCGGAGTCGAGGTCGAGTCGGGTGGCGATGGAGGCGTACTGTCCGCGGCCCTCGGGCAAGGGAACTTTGACTTCGCGACCCGAGGGAGAGCGCAACCATGCGCCGTCGACTGTTTGCCACGAAGCCACTGTTGTGGGGTCGAAGTTCAACGTCTCCAGCATGCGCAACGCAAGAGTGGTGAGTCCGTCGCCGCAGCATTTGTCGCGGGGGAAAACTGCCTTGTCGATCACCACCACGGACTTGCCGGCACGAGCCAATGTGGTGGCCGCAGCCGTTCCTGCTGGTCCGGCGCCGACGATCACCGCATCGAAAAGGTCCACCTGCACGGACCAAGGCTAGGAGGGTGGCGAAGGGGTCGTATGATCCGTCTCGGAGAATCTGCCTGTGACAGCGGGCAACAGAGTGATTCGGGGGAATCGTGGCGCTTTTGTGTGAGGGTCGAGTCGTTGTGGTCACTGGTGCCGGTCGTGGCATCGGTCGCGAGCATGCGTTGAGCCTGGCGCGTCACGGGGCCAACGTGGTGGTGAACGACCTCGGTGGCGGCATCGACGGCACGGGCGGTGACATTTCGCCGGCACAAGAAGTGGTCAACGAAATCGAGGCCATGGGTGGTCGGGCCGTTGCCAATGGCGACGACATTTCCACGTGGGCGGGCGCCGAGGCGCTGATCGGCTCCGCCGTCAGCGTGTTCGGGGATCTCCACGGAGTGGTCAACAACGCCGGCATCCTCCGCGATCGCACGTTGGTCAACATGACCGAAGCCGAGTGGGATGCAGTCATCCAGGTGCACCTGAAGGGCACGTTCGGTCCGTCGCACTTCGCCGCGCAGTATTGGCGCGACCAGCACAAGGCGGGCAAGCCTGTCGACGGCCGCATCATCAACACCACGTCAGTGTCGGGGATCTACGGCAACCCGGGACAAACCAACTACGGCGCAGCCAAAGCAGGCATTGCCTCGTTCACCGTGATTGCGGCTCTCGAATTGGCGCGTTACGGAGTCACCGCCAACGCGGTTGCACCGGTTGCGCTCACCCGCATGACCGAGGGTCTCGGCCCGGCACCCGAAACCGAAGAGGATCGAGAGATGCGTTCGCCGAAGTGGATTGCTCCGATTGTCACGTGGCTGGCCTCCGCAGAGTCGAAGGGTGTCACCGGCCGCGTATTCGAAGCAAGCGGACAAACTCTCGCGGTGGCCGAAGGGTGGCATCGCGGTCCGCGTCACGCACCGATTGCCGACCCCACGCAACTCGGTCCGGTTGTGGCCGAGCTGTTGAAGTCGGCTCGAGTCAACGCCGGCATGGACGGCGAAGACGGTCACTGGCCGCAAAATACGATCTGAAGAACACGAACTGAACCGAACAGCGAACGGAGAAGACATGCCAATCAATCCTGATGCGGTGGGCACCACCGGAGACCCCTTCGAGGTGTCGTGGTCGAGCAAGGATGCCCTGCTCTATGCGGTGGGCATCGGCGCCGGAACCAGCGACCTTGCATTCACCACCGAGAACACGAAAGACGTCACTCAGCAGGTGTATCCCACGTTCCCCGTGGTCCTTGGCTGGGGCGTGGGTTCGCCCACGCGCAACATCGGCACGTTCAACCCGGCGATGTTGGTGCACGGCCAGCAAGCAGTGACATTGCACCAGCCCATTCCGGTGAGCGGAACGCTCAAAGGTCAGGGTCGCATCACGGGCATCTACGACAAGGGCAAGGGAGCCGTCGTCGCCACGGAAACGGTCACCACCAACGCCGCAGACGGTTCACCCATGTTCACGCTCGCATCGTCGGTGTACATCCGGGGTGAAGGCGGTTGGGGTGGAGACCGCGGACCGGGTGGAGACAAGAACGTTCCGCCCGCGCGCAGCGCTGACCACGTGGTGACCTACCAGACGTCTCCGGATCAGGCACTCGTGTATCGACTCTCGGGTGATCGCAACCCCTTGCACTCCGATCCATCATTCGCCGCCATGGGTGGCTTCGACCGACCGATTCTCCACGGACTGTGCACCTACGGTTTCACGGGCCGGGCACTTCTTGCCTCGCTGTGCGGCAATGAAGCCAAGCGGTTCTCGCACATCGAAGGCCGATTCGCCTCGCCAGTGATCCCCGGAGAGGCCTTGACCATCTCGATGTGGGAGGTCGCACCCGGCGAAGCCGTCTTCACCACAGCCGTCGGCGACCGCCTGGTGATTGATCAAGGCCTGTGCCGTTTCAGGTAAGGCATGTGCCGTTACAAGTAAGGCGCATTAATACCCAACAAAGTTGAGTGGAATAGTCGGGATTTGGTAGGGTGGGTCCTGTGACCTCGCCCGCAACCGCTCAATCCCTGCCCACCGTGGCTGAGTTGGCTGAGGCGTCGGCTCGTCTCGAGGGCGCCCACCCTGTGGAGATCGTTCGCTGCGCGGTCCAGCGCATGGGTGTTGGCGGGCAGGTGCCCAGCAACATTCTGGTGACCTCCAGCTTTCAGGATGCCGTCCTGGCCCACGTAGTGACCCAAGCAGTACCAGGTATCGAAGTGGTGCTGCTCGACACCGGTTATCTCTTCGCCGAAACGCTGTGGTACGCCGAGCACCTGCGCGAGCGTTTCGGCATCAATGCCCGCATCGACAAGCGTGATGAAACCCGAATCGAACGCGACGTGTGGCGCACCGACACCGATGCGTGCTGTGCGGCGCGCAAGGTGGTTCCTCTCGAAGATGCGCTGCGCGACAAAGACGTGTGGATCACCGGTTTGCGTCGTGACGATGCAACGACGCGCGCCAATACTCCGATCATCTCGCGCGACGAGTTGCGCGGTGTCATCAAGGTGAATCCGTTGGCCGCACTGTCAAACGAAGACGTGTCGTTGTACGAGAGTCTCTACGAGTTGCCCGATCATCCGTTGCGGGTCCACGGCTACACATCGATCGGATGCTGGCCCTGCACGCGTCCCACGCTGCCGGGCGAAGACCCCCGTGCGGGGCGTTGGTCGGGGAGTGGCAAGACCGAATGCGGTCTGCACACACCCATCAAAACAATGTGAGTTCGTCTGGCTTGTTGCCGCGCAACGCTTCGTAGTCGATTTCCACGCACGCAACACCGCGCGTTGCCGCCAGTGTCTTGGCTTGGGGTTTGATCACCTGGGCCACGAAGATTCCCCGTACCGCGCCGTTTTCTTTCGGCAAAGACGAATCGTTGTCGAGGTACTCGAGGTAGCGAGCCAGTTGTTCCACGCCGTCGATTTCGCCGCGTCGCTTGATCTCCACGGCCACGGTGTTGCCGTTGCGGTCGCGGCACAGCAGGTCGACGGGTCCGATTGCGGTGAAGTGTTCGCGCCGGATCAATGTGAGGCCATCTTCGATGGTGTGGGGCATGGCTGCCAGCAGTTCTTGCAAGTGTGCCTCGACGCCGTCCTTGGCCAGGCCCGGATCGTCACCGAGATGATGAAGTGTGTCCAGCAAGATCTCGTGCAGTGTGATGGCGAGCGTCTCGCCCTTGGTGTTGGTGACGGTCCACTCGCCCTCGGCCTCGACCAGGGTGTTGGGGGCGTTCATCCAGTTGAGGGGTTTGTAGGCGCCTCCGTCGGCGTGAATGGCGACACAGCCGTCGGCCTTCACCATGATCAGCCGAAGCGCCTCGTCCAAGCGGGACTCGAGTCGCCCCACATAACGGACACTGCACCGTGCAACAACCAATCTCACGGCGACCATTATGCACGTCCTGTCCTGCATTGGGTCTTGCCCGCTCGGTAGATTGAGGTAGCCCCCGCAACAAAGAGAACGCCCATGCGATCCGATGCCAAGAAGCAACAACTCACACTCCTCGTTGCGATCCTCCTGATCGGGGGTGGCTACATCGGCGTCGGCGCAATCACCAGCAACGACAGCTCTGCATCTGGCGCGGGCAGCGGCGACACGCAGTTGGTGACCACCCTGGGGCCCACCAGCTCCGTGGGTGAAGCCGCCACGACAGTTGTCGAGACCACCAGCACCACAATCGCAACCAGTGTCGATGTGGCCAGTGTCGATGCAACCACGACAATCGTTCCCGGCGCCGATGTCGGCGCCACCCTGCCGGCCGACCCAGCGGCGGCGCAGTCCATCGATCTCGTGGGAGTCGATCCCGACACGGGGAAGAAGTGCGTATTGAAGGCCAAGACCCTTCGGCCCGGCGATTCGGGCAATGACGTGACCTGTGCGCAAGAAGCGTTGATCACGCAGGACTACATGGTCGGCCCGGCTTCCGGAGTGTTCGATGGGCCCACGCGCAGCGCGGTGCTGGAGTTGCAAGAGGACAAGGGGCTCTACGTCGACGGCAATATCGGCCGGGAGACGGCGCTGAACCTCGGGATCTGGCCCGATGAGAACATGAATGTGGTTCGCACGCCTCCGCCCGCCGAAGGGGCCAAGGATCTGTTGGGTTATCCGCTGTCTTCGGTGGCCTCCGCGGGAGCCGATGCGCCACCATTGCCCGCAAACTCGGGTGAAGGGCGTCGCATCGTCTTCGAGCGTGCGGGTCAACGTGCGTGGGCAGTCGACAAAGACGGCCAGATTGTTCGGTCGTGGTTGGTGTCGGGCAGCAAGTACGACAACGAGACACCCGGAACGCACAAGGTGTACAGCAAGTCCGAAGTAACCACGGCCTGGAACGGCAAAGCATTCCTGGAAAAAATGGTGCGGTGGCTGAAGACCGATGTCGGTGCCATCGGTTTCCATCAGATTCCGGTTCACCGCAATGACGGCACGGTGTACCAAACCGAGGCTGAATTGGGAACGCGTTTGTCGGGCGGCTGCCAAAGACAAGCCAAGGAAGATGCCGAGTTCTTGTGGGACTTTGCCAAGATCGGCACTCCCGTCGTGGTGATTTAACGCTTGATGTGATCGCGCATGCGCTTGTTGATCAAGTCGCGACGTTGCTGTAGTTCGCGGTAGGTCAGGCGGTTCACGCTGGAGTCCACGCCGAGGCTGGCCTTCACGCTGTCCAAGTTGACTTCGAACGAGTCGGGGTTGAAGCCCAGCTCGCGACCGATGCGCTCGCCGTGACGCTCGGCAAAGATCATCGAGATGCTGGCAACTTCCTGGAGGATGTCGAGGTCGGGTGCCAAGCGGGCGATGGCTCCGTCGAGAAACACCATGTTCTTCACGTACAACATCAGCTCTTTCGGCATGCTTGCGCCGTAACCGAGCAATGCCTTCACGATGCGTTGTACTTCTTTCACCAACTCCTCGCCCGACAGGGTGGTGGGATCGATGGTGGGTTGATCCAGGCGCAGATCCTTGATGACCTGTTGAACGTCGATGTCGGTGGGCAGCGCACCGAGGTCGCGCAGGGCTTCGACCTGGCCCTTCAGATCATTGGTGGTGGCACCCAGCATGAGCCGCAGAAATGCGATTCGACGGGGCTGGCTGAGGCGTCCGACAATGCCGAAGTCGAGCAACGCCGTACGGCCGTCGCTCATCACGAAAAGGTTGCCACCGTGGAGGTCGCCATGGAAGATGCCTTCGATCATCGCGCCTTCCATGAAGGCGATCATCCCGGTGCGGATGATGTTCTCGGTGTCGATGCCGGCGGCCTTCATGCCTTCGACATCGTCGAAGTTGAAACCCTTCAGCCGTTCCATCACCAGAATCCGCCGAGTCACCAACGACGGGTGGGGGCGCGGTACCACGTACCACTCTTGGTTGAGGCTGCGCAGCATGGCCGACACATCGACCATGTTCGAGGCCTCCATGCGGAAGTCGAGTTCTTCAACGATGGTTTCGGCGAAGAGCTCCACAAGTGCGGGTGGGTTGGCCAGAGCGGCGATCGGGATACGTCCAATCAGGAACGGCGCAAGCCACGACATCACACGCAGGTCCTTGCGCACAAGCGTGCCGATGTTGGGGCGCTGAACTTTCACCACCACGGGCTCTCCGGTGACCAACGTTGCAGCGTGGACCTGAGCGATGGAGGCGGCGGCGAGTGGCGTGCGGTCGATGTGCAAGAAGACGTCGTTCAGTCGTGCACCAAGATCCTGCTCGATGGTCATCTGCACGACGTCGAACGATTCGGCAGGAACTTGGTCACGGCAACGCTTGAACTCGTCGACCAACTCCGACGGGAAGAGGCCTTCACCACTTGAAATGATCTGTCCCAGTTTGATGTAGGTGGGCCCGAGGGTTTCGACTGCACGGCGCAGGCGCAGAGAGATGTCTGCACGCGCTGCTTCCGGGGTGGCGAACCGGCGCAGCTTCTTGCGCACCAACCACGGCACCACGGCCCAGCCAAGAACCGACACCACGCGCAGCAGGCGACCAACCGGGGGCAACTTTCCGGGCTGAGTGAGACGGGGGACCTCGCTGCGGGCTTCGCGGCGCAGAATCACGGCATCATTGGCCCAGGCCAGCGCACTTCTGTCGACGATCCACGGGGCCGAGTCGGAAAAGGCACCCCACGAGAGGTCATCGGGCTTGGTCACGGGCTCAGTCACGCGATCAGTCTGCACGGTGTTCGGGTTGTCGTGCCCTACGGAGACCCATTCTCTTCGCTGTTTCTCCGGCTTGTCCGACGCTCGCATTGTCGGCGACGGTTTCATCGGGATCGATATGGAGTGACATGCGTCGCGCTGGTTACGCTGACGGGCGAGCAAAAAGGAGCCCCCCATGACTCGTTGGATCACCGACACCAAAGCCAGCAAGCGATTCCCCGTCTACACCCGCTCGAATGCGAGCGACGTTCTTCCCGAGCCGATCAGCCCGCTCGGAGCAAGTTTGGCTTTCGTTCCCGGAACGATGGAGGGCTGGCGCGATGGTTACATTCGCAACGGTCAGGTGCTCCACGACGAGATGCACTCCGAAGGTCTCAACCCGGTGTGTGGTTTTTTCAACGGCTACTTCTACGTCAACGCCTCTGTGGTGCGCCTCTCGGGTGTGCGCATGGGGGTGGGTGCCGAACCTATCGACCTCGCTTTCTTCGGTACTCGCCCGGACACCCCGCCGTACGTTGCCCATCCCGACGATCCCAACGAAACAGCCGCCAAGCAGCTGGCCGATCGCGCCAACTGGACGCTCACCTCGACCGAGTGGCCGCACCTCGAAGAGTCGAAGCGCACCGCCAAAGAGGCCCGCGCGCATCGCCCCAAGTTGGACGAACTCACCGACAAAGAACTGGTCGAGTACGCCCGCAAGTTCATCCCCATGCACCGTGCAATGTTCGACGATCACGTTCTCACCTCGTCCAACACGGCAACCGGCCCCACGGTTCTCGGTCAGATCGTCCCTGATCTCATGGTGCGCATCATCGCCGGAGCAGGCGATGTCGACTCTGCCGCACCCAGCTTTGCCATGTGGGCATTGTCGCGCCTGCCGCAGAACTCGCCCGAGTTCCAGCAGGGCTTCGATGATTTCCTCTACGAGTTCGGTTCGCGTGGGCCGAATGAGTGGGATCTCTTTTCCGACGTGTGGGAAACCAAACCGCAGCTTGCGCTGGCGATGATCGATGCAATGCGTCAGGTGGGCGCCGACGGAGACCCGGCGAAGAAGGCCGCCGAAGTAGTCGCCGATTCCGCAAAGGCTCTGGCCGAAGCGCTCGAGCGCGTGAAGGGCAACGAGGAAGCCACCACCATGGTGGGCCTCGCCGCAACCTCGGGCCGACTCTTCAACGCCTGGCGTGAGCGCAGCAAGACCAACTGCATCCGCGTCATGAACGAGGCGCGCGTTGCAATGCGCGAACTCGGCCGTCGCCATGCCGCAACGGGTGCCCTCGCGCACGAAAAGCAAGTGTTCATGTTGCTGAACGAAGAACTCGACGCGTTCCTTGCGGATCCCAAGTCGTTCACCGACAAACTTGCCGATCGCGAGAAGCAGTGGCGTCATCTCTGGGAACTCGAAACCCCCTACTTCGTCGAAGGTGACAAGCACGTGCCCGAGATCGAAGAGCTGCCCAAGCGTGTCGAGGTCAAGGTCGACAAGGTCAAGACCGGAGACGTGTTGCAGGGCAACGCCGGTTGCTCCGGAATCGTTCAGGGGCGCGCTCGCGTCATCCTCGATCCTTCCGATCCGTCGGCTCTCGAGTTCGGCGACATCTTGATTGCCCCCAACACCGACCCATCGTGGACACCGCTGTTCATTCCTGCCGGTGGCGTGGTTGTCGACGTTGGTGCACTCAACAGTCACTCCATCATCGTGAGCCGCGAGCTCGGCATCCCGTGTGTGGTGTCCGTGGTCAACGCGACACGACGCATTCCGGATGGTGCCATGATTGAGGTCAATGGAGACCTCGGCACTGTCACAATCCTCTGAGTCACGACCCGGGCCCCTTTCCGGGGTTCGGGTCATCGAACTCGGTGTCTGGGTTGCCGGTCCCGCCTGTGGCGGAATCATGGCCGACTGGGGAGCCGAGGTCATCAAAGTCGAGCCGCCGGAAGGTGACCCGCAGCGTGCCGTATTCGGTGCACTCGGAGTGAAGGATCAAGTCGCGGTGCCGCCATTCGAGGTGGACAATCGCGGCAAGAAGTCCGTCGTCATCAACCTGCGATCCGACACGGGCGCCGAGCAGATGCTGTCGCTTCTCGCAACAGCCGACGTCTTCATCACCAACCTCCGCTATGCGGCGTTGCAGCGACTCGGTCTCGATCCCATTGTTCTGCGAGAGAGATTTCCTCGATTGGTCTACGGCATCATCTCGGGCTTCGGCCTCGAGGGCCCCGATGCCCACCGGCCCGGCTACGACGTGGGTGGATACTGGGCGCGATCAGGTCTGGCCCACACCATGGTTCCACCGGGTGAAGAACCCGTGGGCCTGCGCAGCGGGCAGGGCGACCATGTCACCGGCATGTCGCTGGCGGCCGGAGTGTGTGCCGCACTGTTCGACACGCAACGCACCGGGCACGGACGCACGGTGTCCACGAGCCTGCTGCGCAACGGCATGTACAACATCGCCTGGGACATCGGCATCCAGTTGCGTTTCGGCAAGCGCGAGCGCACGCGTTCACGCGCCAACAACCGCGCACCACTGGTCAACAGTTACACGGCCGGCGACGGCAAGGGTTTCTGGTTGCTCGGCCTCGAAGCCGATCGTCACTGGCCGGGTGTCGTTTCGGCCATCGACTCCGACGAACTGCGTGTTCCCGAGTTCCAGTCGGCCCGACTGCGCGCCGACAACAACGTTGCGCTCATCGAGATCATGGATCGACACTTTGGGCAACGACCACTGGCAGAGTGGACCGCCTTGTTCGATCACTACGACGTGTGGTGGGCTCCCATCAACACCATTGTCGACGTCATCGTCGATCCGCAGGCTCGTGCCGCCGGAGGATTCGTCTCGATGTCGCCTCGCGACGGCGAAGCCGCATACGAAGCGGTCAACACCCCGGTCGACTTCGACAACTACGCCGTGCAACCCGGCCCCGTGCCGGCACTCGGCGAGCACACGTCGCTGATTCTGGGGGAGTGACTGTCCGCGCTTACGACGCCGGACTGCCGTCGGGACCCCAGAGTGCCTGCAGCACCGCTTCGGCCAACTCGGGGCGACAGATCAACAGATCGGGAAGCCACGTATCACGTTCGTTGTAGATGAGTGGTGACCCGTCGATACGGCTGGTGTGCAGTCCGGCGGCACGTGCAACCGCAACGGGCGCAGCGGAGTCCCACTGGTGTTGGCCACCGTCGTGCACGTAGATGTCGGCTTCGCCCATCACCACAGCCATGGCCTTGGCGCCCGCCGAACCGAGTCGGACGGCATCGCAATCGATGGAGTTGGCCACCAACACTGCGGAATACGGCGCGCGGTTGCGCGACGTGATGAGGCGAGTGCGGCGCTGCGGAGGGGGAGTGAGCTTGGGATGTGAATCGGGATGGGTGCTGAGTGTCGCGCCGAGCGCGGGAAGCGCAACGGCGCCCGCGACGAGATTGCCTTCTTCCCACAGTGCCACGTGGATGGCCCAATCGGAACGACCGCGTTCGCCGTATTCGTTGGTGCCGTCGAGTGGATCAATGATCCACACGCGGTTGGCACTGAGTCGCACCGGATTGTCGGCACCCTCTTCGGACAACACGGCGTCGCTGGGTCGATGCCGTGCCAACTCGTCCATGAGATAGCGATGTCCGGTGGCATCGCCCGTGTCCATGACGTGCCAGGGTGAGGCGTTTTCGTCGAACAACTTGTCGCGGAGCGTGTTGAGACGTACTCCTGCTTCGTGGGCGAGATACGCGGCAAGCACGTGATCGTTGGAGAAGTCGACGCTCGCTGGGTCGATGCTCATGCGGTTTTCCGTCCGAGATCGATGGCCCGTCGCACGATGTCACGCAATGCGTCTTCGGATGCGCCGCGTTGTACCTGTTCGGCGATCTGTGCCTCGAGCTGCTCGGCTTCCACCTCGTCGAAGACGTGAATGCGCTGACGTGCGGTCACCGTGGAGACCACGATCAAGATGACTGCAGCCGAGCTGGTGGTGAGCCCGATCGAGACCACCCATCCCGCGTTGTTGCCGTTGATCGACGACACGATGATGCCCGCGATGCCACAGACAAAGATCACCGCACACAACCAGCGCAGTACGCGGACACTGGTGGCAGCGGTCATCGACTGATCGGCTTGTACTTGATGCGGTGCGGTTGGTCGGCGCCGGCGCCCATTTCCTTGCGGCGCCAAGATTCGTACTCGCTGAAGTTGCCCTCGAACCACCGCACCTGGCTGTCGCCCTCGAAGGCCAACACGTGGGTGGCCAGGCGGTCGAGGAACCAGCGATCGTGGCTGATCACCACGGCACAACCGGGGAAGGAGTCCAGCGACGTCTCGAGTGCTCGCAACGTGTCGACGTCGAGGTCGTTGGTGGGTTCGTCGAGCAGCAAGACGTTTCCGCCACGCTTCAACAACTTGGCCAAATGCACGCGGTTGCGCTCTCCGCCGGAAAGGTCACCAACGAGCTTCTGCTGGTCGGCTCCCTTGAAGTTGAAGCTTGCCACGTAGGCACGACCGTGAACTTCACGACCGCCGACTTTCATGTGTTCGACGCCGCCAGTGATCTCTTCGTACACGGTGGCCTTCGGGTCGAGGTCGTCACGGTTCTGGTCGACATAGCTCAACTGCACGGTGTCGCCCACGGCGACTGATCCGTTGTCGGGTGCTTCGAGCCCAGCCAACATGCGGAAGAGGGTTGTCTTGCCGGCACCGTTCGGTCCCACGATGCCCACGATTCCTGCGGGAGGCAGAGAGAACGACAGGTTGTCGATGAGGAGACGATCGCCGAATCCTTTGGAGAGATCCTTCACCTCGATGACGGTGTCACCCAGGCGGG
>JBILKS010000099.1:0-5376 GCA_044376595.1 Ilumatobacteraceae bacterium
GGGGTCCAGCGGGAATCGCGATCTCCAGGCGATCCGGGCCGCGTTCTGCTGCCTCGGCTTCGGCGTGCAACTTCTCGTAGGCAGAGAGTCGTGCCTTGCCCTTGGCTTGACGAGCCTTGGGCGACATCTTGACCCACTCGAGTTCGCGTTGCAGCGTGCGAGCACGTGCTTCGTTCGACTTTTCTTCTTGTGCAAGTCGCGCCTGTTTTTGCTCGAGCCAACTGGTGTAGTTGCCCTCGAAGGGGAAACCGCGGCCTCGATCGAGTTCCAGAATCCATTTGGCGACGTTGTCGAGAAAGTATCGGTCGTGGGTGATGGCCACCACTGTTCCGGGGTACTCCTGCAGAAAGCGCTCGAGCCACAGAACGCTTTCAGCGTCGAGGTGGTTCGTGGGTTCGTCGAGCAGCAAGAGATCGGGGCGGCTGAGCAACAGGCGGCACAGTGCCACGCGACGACGCTCGCCACCCGACAGCTTGGTGACGTCGGCATCGTTTGGCGGGCAGCGCAAGGCATCCATTGCGATCTCGACATTTCGATCGAGGCTCCAGGCGTCGGCCGCGGCGATCTTGTTCTCGAGGTCCGCCTGAAGCGCCCCCACTTTTTCGTAATCGGCATCGGGGTCGCCCCACATCGCCATGACTTCGTCGTAACGGGTGAGCAAGTCGCGGATCGGGGCCACGCCATCCATCACGTTGCCGAGAACGTCCTTGGACTCGTCGAGATGCGGTTCTTGCTCCAGGAGTCCCACGGTGAAGCCGGGGGTGAGGCGGGCCTCGCCGGAGTAGCCGTCGTCCTTGCCTGCCATGATTCTCAGGAGGCTGGACTTGCCGCTTCCGTTGGAACCGATGACGCCGATTTTGGCCCCGGGATAGAAGGAAAGGGAGATGTTTTCGAGGATTGTGCGATCGGGCGGGTAAAAACGTCCGAGTTTGTAGCACGTGTAGATGAATTCGTGGGCCATGACGCCCCCACGCTACCCGTCGTATCCTTCAACTCTTCGGAGCGGAGTGGTACCTTCACCATTGCGTCCACGTAGACGCCACTGTCTTTTGAATAAAGGGGTCTCCCACAATGGAACTGCTCACACGCGATTACCTCGGAAACTTCGGATTCCGTTGGCTGCACATCGTGGCCGGCATTTGCTGGATCGGTCTGCTCTACTACTTCAACCTCGTACAGGTGCCGGCTTTTGCTGCGTTCGGTGACGAGGGCAAAGCCCGCAACATTGCCATTGACAAGGTGGCTCGTCGCGCCCTGTGGTGGTTCCGTTGGGCCGCCATCTCCACTTTGGTCACGGGTCTCTTGATCACCGGTCTGGTCGAGAACTACTTCAAGGACTTCATGTCCAAGGATTCGCTCTTCGGTATCGGACACAACGTCGCGATCAGCGTCGGCATGGTGCTCGGAATCCTCATGGCCGCCAACGTGTGGATGGTCATCTGGAAGAACCAGAAGATCGTTCTCGCGAATGCCGCCAACGTGCTGGCTGGCAAGGACGCAGATCCGGCCGCGGCAGGTGCCGGTCGCCGTGCGCTCTTGGCTTCGCGCCAAAACTTCATCTTCTCGTTCTCGATGTTGTTCTTCATGGTCGGTGCCGCCCACTTCTACAGCGGAGCCTTCCAGGGGGCCACTAGCGGCAACGCGTGGACCTTCTTCATCATCGCCATGGCAATCACGGCTCTCCTCCAGATCAACGCCCTTGGCCTTCTCGGTGGCACTGCGGCCACCAACAAGTGGCTGTGGCCCTACGAGAGCCACAAGAACGCACTGATCACCGGTGGTGTGTTGTGGCTGGTGCTCTGGATCCTCTCTGAGGTCCTGCTCGGCTAGAGCCGACCTCGCGTCGCACTACTGATCTCCACTACAGATCTCTCTGTGAAAGAGCCCCCGGCCGTTGCCGGGGGCTCTTTTCGTTGAGCGAGAACCGTGGTGGAAAAACAGCGTGTTCTTGTGCTGTAACTTGAACCCGGTTCGACCATCGCAGATCGACCGTGATGGGGGACATCAATGAGGGCGAAGACAAGAATGACCACACGTTCTGTGTGGCTGGTGGGCGCTGTTGCAACACTCGGGTTTCTCGTCACGGAAGGTGTGACCTGGCAGCGAACCTCGACAGCCGCCGAGGCCGCGCCGTACTACGAACAGGAACTCGTCGTCTGCACGCGAGACGTTCAAGGAATCATCAACAACGCTCCCTGCCACAAGGTCGGCTCGGAACCCGACGCGTTCGAGGCAGTTCTCGCCCCGTGCACGCAGTCGTTGACCAACTGGTGCTACACGGCCACCGTCAACGGTCAAACGGCACCTGCCGCGTTGCAGTTCGCCATCAGTGTGGGGGCGTACAAGACCCACACGCCCTCCGTCTCCATTGCCGGCTACGAGGCAAACATCCATGCATTCCACGTGCCGACGGGGAACGTGCTCGGCGACGGTGCATTCGGTCCGTCGGATCGTCCGGCCGACCAAGCCGCTAATCGTGGACTCCTCGATTTGGACCCGGTCGTTGATCCCACCGACGTGATCAAAGTGGTGGTGAAGTACAAGACAACCGGTCTGCCGCAGTACAGCCTTGCCATCGCAGAGGAAGGCACCATCGACACGGATCTCGCCGGCCAGAACCTGACCGTGACCGTCGAAGGCAAGCCTGCGCAGGTGGCGCTCGAATCGGCATCGCAGCACCTCACGTTGGATCCGGCCGACGAAGCGCTGTCGAACGCCGCTTGGGCCGGAAAGTGCGGTCTTCCCAACATGCGCCGTGCCCACTGCGACATCGACACTGCGGACAGCAGCCCGCTCGTGTTCTACGCGCGATCGAAGACCTTCGTGTTTCCTCCGGCCAGTGAGTCACCCGGACCCATATGGGCGTCCACCAACGCCACGTACTTCCATTATCCGAGCGTAGAAATCGACCAGACAACCGGTGCCAAGTCGATCCAGGTCAAAACCGCCGCACCGCACTTCTTGGAAGATGGCCAGACGCTTCACAAGGGAAGTTTCACCACGTTCCTGCCCAACGGCATCCTCACCGCCTGGGGCATCGAAAAGACCGACACCGCATTGCGAGCCGCACTCGATGGGGTGATCACGAAGGAGTCGGTGGACCAGAAGGTCACTCCGACGTTCACCATCTCCGATGACGGGGTGCGTGTTGTCTTTCCTGAATTGAGTTTCTCTTCGCCGGTGGTGAGAGTGGTGCAGAAACCGCGTGCTGCTGACACCGCTCCGTCGCCGACAGTCGCACCCACGGTTGCGCCGACCACAGTTGTCACGCCAACAACCACGACTCTGCCCACGAAGTCGGTGAAGCGCGGCAAAACGGTCACTTTGTCCAGCATCCTGCGACCTGTAGGCCCCGGAAAGGTCACGTGGCGCTCGACGGGTGGCTGCAAGGTGGTGGGGTCAAGGTTGGTGACCCCGTCGAAGAAGGCCACCTGTCGCCTCACACTGCGCCAAGCCAAGACGAAGTCCCAGCCGTCTTCGACGAGAGTTGCCATCGTCAAAGTGACCTAGGCTCTCGGGAGGGAACACACCACCTGGGGGAAACATGTCGGTCGTCACCAAGCGCAGTTTTTGTCGCTTCTGTCATGCAGGTTGCGCAATCGATGTCGACGTCGACGTTGCAACCAATGCCGTGTTGCAGGTGCGTGGCGTGCAAGAAGACCCGATGTACGAGGGCTACACATGTGTGAAGGGGCGCCACCTCGGTTTTCAACACGAGCATCCAGGTCGGTTGCGCCAGAGTCTGAAGAAGGTGGGCGACGGCCACCAGGCCATCGACACGAATCTGGCTTTCGACGAGATTGCCGAGCGTCTTGCCGGCATTCTCGAAAAGCACGGTCCGCGTTCACTCGCCACGTACTGCGGCACGGCTGCGTATCAGAATGCAACGGGACTGCCCATCGCCGCGGCCTTCCACTCGTCCATCGGCTCGCCGAGCTTCTACACGTCGTCGTCCATCGATCAGCCGGGCAAGGCAGTGGCGCCACTGCGACACGGTGCATGGGCTGCGGGAGTTCATTCGTTCGACAGCGCCGATGTGGCCATGGTCATCGGTTGCAACACGCTCGTCAGCACCTTCGGCTATCCGGGTGGTGTGCCCGGTTTCAATCCGCTCGTACGTTTGCGTCGGGCCAAGGACGCAGGTCTCTACCTCATCGTCATCGACCCCAGGTTCACCGAGGTGGCGCACTACGCCGATCTCTATCTTCCTGTGAAGCCGGGTGAAGACACCACGCTTGTGTCGGCGTTCATTCGCGAAATTCTGGATCGCGACATGCACGACCGTGAGTTCTGTGCGCAACATGTCAACGGCCTCGACGAACTGCGCATCGCCGTGGATCCCTTCACCATCGACTACGCCAGTCAGCGCACGGGAGTCGACCGCGGCCTCATTGTCGAAGCTGCGCGACAGTTCGCCGCTGGTCCGCGTGGTGCGGTCTCCACCGGAACCGGGCCCGACATGGCTCCGCACTCATCTTTGCTCGAACACTTGGTGCTCGTGATGAACACATTGTGCGGTCGCTACAACCGTGCGGGCGAAGTGGTGCAGAACCCCGGTGGTTTGCTCACGCCTCCCGGTCCGTTGCGTGCCCAGGTGGTGCCTCCGAAGCCCGAGACTTTGACCAAGGGTCCAAAAACCCGCATTCGTAATCTGCACAATCAGCGAGGCCAGGCGCCCACATCCACGTTGGCTGAGGAAATCCTGATGGATGGAGAGGGCCAGGTGCGTGCGTTGTTCACGCTGGGCGGCAATCCGGTAGTGGCGTGGCCCGACCAGCGCACCACGGTGCAGGCATTGCAGAACCTCGATCTTCACGTTCTCATGGACGTACACATGTCGCCTTCGGCGCAACTCGCGCACTACGTGGTTGCCAGCACGCTCAGCCTCGAGCGCCCCGATGTTCCCACCACCATCGATCGTTGGTTCGACCAGCCGTATCAGCACTACACGCCGGCCGTGTTGGAGATGCGCGGCGACATTCGCCAAGAGTGGCAGGTCTACACCGAAGTGGCTGCACGCCTTGGCATCACCATCAAGATGGCGGGTGGCGACATCACCCCGGGTATGGACATCACGGCCGACGACGTGCTCGATCTCATCTACGCCAACACCAAGTTGCCGTTGTCGGAACTGCGCAAGCACGAAGGTGGCGCATTGTTCCCCGAGTACGTCACCACGATCCAGCCCGCCGAACCCGACGCCACGGCACGTTTCGAAATGATTCCAGATGGCATTGCCGAGGAAATGGCCGAGGTTTTCGCCGAATCAACATCGGCGTCGGTGATCAAGGGATTCGATCCGGCCGTGCACACGTTCCGCATGAGCACACGTCGCCTGAAGAGCGTCTTCAACTCATCGGGGCGCGAGGTGGAGAA
>JBILKS010000032.1:0-8163 GCA_044376595.1 Ilumatobacteraceae bacterium
GGACCCGCTGTTCGTGAACAACCGTGGCCACCAACTCACGCCGCGCGACGTGCGGCGCATTCTCGACAGACGGTCCATCGATCCCACGCATCCGCACGCATTGCGCCACACCTTTGCCACCCACCTACTGGACAACGGCGCCGATCTGCGCGCGGTGCAGGAACTTCTCGGCCACGCCAACGTGGCCACCACCCAGCGCTACACGCACGTGAGCAAAGAGCGCTTGCAGTCCGCCTACCTCGCTTCACACCCGCGCGCGTGACATGACCGACCGTCCGTTGCGCTACACCATGGACTCCGCGTGGAGTCACTGGCATACGGAACAACATCCGGCGGCGCGCGAGTGGCTGGTCGTCAACTACTCGTCACTCGTCAAGTTCGTTGCCGGTCGACTTGCGGCAGGTCTGCCGAAGTCGGTCGACATCGGCGACCTCGTCAGCGCCGGTGTGTTCGGGTTGATGAATGCGATTGACAGGTTCTCCCCGGATCACGGCGTGAAGTTCGAGACGTATGCCATCCCACGAATCCGTGGCGCCATCCTCGACAGTCTCCGCGCTCTCGACTGGGTACCCCGCTCGGTGCGATCAAAGTCGCGCTCGATCGAAAAAGCAATCGCAGAGCTCGAGCACACACTTGGCCGTGCGCCCACCGAAGAAGAGATTGCCGAGAAGTTGGAGGTCACTCCCGAAGAACTGCAGAAGTGGCTGGCCGAAGTGGCCGTGGGCTCGGTGGGTCCACTCGATCACCTGGTCGCCGACAAAGCACCCAGCGGAATGGGCCAGCAAACCGACGCTCCTGAAGCGGGCCTGGAAGAACGAGCGTTGCGCGATCACATGCGTGACGAGATCAAGAAGCTTCCCGAGCGGGAGCGCACCGTGCTCGTGCTCTATTACGACGAGAATCTCACCCTCGGAGAGATCGGCGACATTCTTGGTGTCACCGAAAGTCGTGTGTCGCAGATCCACTCGAAGGCCGTGTTGCAGTTGCGTTCGCGTCTCTCGGCTGCCGATTTCTGACTCACGGTTTTTTGTTCCGGCGAGTGCAGTCGGGTCGTGTCGATGATCGGCGTGTCTGCTGCTCTGTCTGCTGCTGTGTCCGCTGCTCTGTCGGTGTGCCTGGCGGCGCCGTCCCAGCCGCCGGTCTCTGCCGACAGCGCCAAGGTCATCGACTGGTTCCGCCGCCCGGACTGCTCGTGGTGTTCGGGAAACCGGGGAGTGGAGTTCGCCCTGGCACCCGGCACGCCGGTGGTGGCCAGCCTGCCCGGACGGGTGGCCTTCGTGGGTCCGGTCGGCGGGCTGCCCTACGTGGTGGTGCGCACCGACCCAGATGCCGTGCGGCCGTCTGTGTCCGAGGGCCTGTACGCGGTGTACGGGGGAGTCGGAGACCCCGAGGTGTCGAAAGGTGGCAGGGTCGCCATCGGCCAGATGCTGGGTCGCAGTCGGGGCTATCTCTATGTCGGTGTGCGCCTGGGGCCACGCCGCGACGGCCGGTATCTCGACCCGGCGCCGTTGCTCGGAATGGTCCGAAACCGGGCCCGCTTGGTGGTTCGAGAGCCCTTGGGCACTAGCCTGCGTCAGCGGCCCCGCCCTTGGGAGGGACCGCGAAACACTCATCATCAATGCTCGGTTCTTCCACCTGTGGTCGCTTCGGCGCGGGAACCGGGCCCCTAACCACAGGAGAGGAGCACATCATGGCTGTCATCACCATGCGGCAAATGTTGGAGGCTGGCTGTCACTTCGGACACCAGACCCGTCGTTGGAACCCCAAGATGAAGCGTTTCATCTTTGGCGAGCGCAACGGCATTTACATCATCGATCTCGAGCAGACGATGCAGCGCATCGAAACCTCGTACGTCTTCGTGCGTGACCTCGTCGCCAACGGTGGCACCGTCTTGTTCGTCGGCACCAAGAAGCAGGCGCAGGATCCCGTGCGCACCTATGCCGACAAGTGCGGCATGCCCTACATCAACGAGCGTTGGCTCGGCGGCATGCTCACCAACTTCGAAACCATCTCCAAGCGCGTCGCCAAGATGCAGGAGTACGAGCGCATGATCGAAACAGGCGAGTTCGAGGCCATGCCGAAGAAAGAGGCGTTGCTTCTCTCGCGCGAGCTCACCAAGTTGCAGAAGAACCTCTCGGGCATCAGCCGCATGACGCGCCGCCCCGACGCCGTTTTCGTGCTCGACACCATGAAAGAGCACATCGCGGTGACCGAAGCCAACAAGCTCGGCATCCCGGTGGTAGCCGTGGTCGACACCAACGTCGACCCCGACGTGGTGCAGTTCCCGATTCCGGGCAACGACGACGCAATTCGTGCCAACGAACTCATGTCGCACGTCATCGCCGAGGCAGTTCTCGAAGGTCGCCTGATGGCTTCCAAGAAGGCCGCTGCCGAAGCCCCCAAGCCCATCCCCGCACCCCCCGCCGCGGCCGTCGCAGGAGCCTGATCACCGCATGTCATTCACCGCACAAGACGTCAAGACCCTGCGCGATGCAACCGGCGCAGGAATGATGGACTGCAAGAAGGCCCTCGAGGCCAACAACGGCAGCATCGAAGAAGCCAAGCAATGGTTGCGCGAAAAAGGTTTGGCCGCCAGTGCCAAGCGTGACGATCGCGAGAACACCCAGGGCCTCGTTGCCCTCGTCATCAAGGGCAATGTCGGAGCGATGGTCAAGTTGAAGTCGGAGACCGACTTCGTTGCCGGAAGCGACGCGTTCAAGGCCGAGGCCGAAACGCTGGCCAACCTGGTGGTCGACAAGGGTGTCGACGCCGTGGCCGAGCGCGCCACGCAGCTCGACGACCTCAAGATCCTCCTCAAGGAAAAGATCGAACTGGGTGAAGTGGTGCGCATCGAAGCCGCCGCTGGCAATGTTGTCGACTCCTATCTGCACGTTCAGGGCGGGCGCGGCGTCAACGGCGTGCTCGTCGAAATGTCCGGTGCAACTCAAGAGTTGGCCCACGACGTCGCGGTTCACGTCGGTTTTGCCCGACCGCAGTACCTCACCCGTGAAGAGATCCCGGCCGACGTGCTCGACAAAGAGCGAGCCACACTGGAAACCATCACCCGCAACGAAGGGAAGCCCGAAGCGGCGATCGCAAAGATCGTCGAGGGTCGCATCGGTGGTTTCTACAAGGACGTGGTGCTTCTCGAACAGCCGTACGCGAAGGACGACAAGCTGTCGGTGACCCAGTTCATCGGTTCGGCCAAGATCGTGAAGTTCGCACAAGTGGAGATCGGCTGATTCGACGATGACAACCGACGCCGCACCAACACAGGGCAAGACAGGAAGTCGTCCACGTTGGAGCCGCGTCGTTCTCAAGTTGTCGGGCGAAGCCTTGGCCGAGCCCACGGGTTTCGGTCTTGACACTGAGGTTCTTCATCAAGTCGCCACCGAGTTGCACGAAGCACGCAACGAGTTCGGTGTCGACATCGCAGTGGTCGTCGGTGGTGGCAACTTCTGGCGCGGCCTCAAGGGTGCGGGCCAGGGCATGGATCAGGCGCAAGCCGACTACATGGGAATGATCGCCACGGTGATGAACGGGCTCGCACTGCAAGATGCTCTCGAGCGGGTGGGCCAACAGTCTCGGGTGATGACCGCCGTCGAAATGCCGAAGGTGGCCGAGCCGTACATCCGTCGACGTGCCGAACGGCACCTCGAAAAGGGTCGTGTGGTCATTCTCGCCGGCGGAACGGGCAACCCGTTCTTCACCACCGACACCGCCGCCGCGCTGCGTGCTGCAGAAATCTCGGCGCAGGCCATCTTGAAGGGCACCCATTCGGGAGTCGATGGTGTCTACACCGCAGACCCCAAACTGGATCCCACGGCCACCCGATACGAGCGCATCAGTCACATCGACGTCATCACCAAAGGCCTGAAAGTCATGGACTCCACGGCCATCACCTTCTGTATGGACAACAAGTTGCCCATCGTGGTGTTCGAGTTGCTGAAGAAGGGCAACGTGAAGTCCATCCTCAGGGGTGAGCCAGTCGGTACGCTGGTCGGGTGATTGAAGAAACCATCCTCGACGCCATCGAGAAGATGGAAAAAGCCGTCGAACATGTCCAGGGTCAGTTCCTCACGGTTCGTACTGGTCGCGCAACTCCGGCCATCGTCGAAAAACTGACGGTCGACTACTACGGATCGCAAGTTCCCCTCCAGCAGCTGGCGGGATTCCAGGTGCCCGAGGCACGGATGTTGGTGGTCAAGCCGCACGACAAGGGAGCAATCGGGGCCATTGAAAAGGCCATCCAAGCCTCCGACCTGGGGCTCAACCCCTCCAACGACGGCGTCGTCATTCGTCTCGCGTTTCCGGCACTTACCGAAGAACGCCGCAAGGAATACGTCAAGGTCGCCAAGTCGATGGCCGAAGACGCCCGTGTTGCGGTGCGCAACATCCGTCGTGATGCGCGCAAGGCGATGGAGAATGCCGAGAAAGACGGTGAGGTGTCGAAAGACGAACTCGACCGTGCGGAAAAAGAACTCGAAAAGATCACCCACGATCATGTCGATGCAATCGACAAGGCATTCGCCCGAAAAGAGCAGGAACTTCTCGAGGTTTAGGCTCGGGAAGACGCGAAAGGCAGACCATGACTGACGATTGGAACCGCCGCGACAACAGCCGCGAGCAGAAGCGCGACGACACCGGCGACTACGGCACGGACTTCGGTGACGATTTCGGCACCGTGCAGTTCGCCGATGACGACGCTCCGGCGTTGTCCTTCGGTGATGACACCGGCCCGCTTCCGCACTGGACCGAGCCGCCCACATCAGAGATTCCCCGAGTGCCCGCACCCGACGCCCCGGCAGACGACGTGTGGTCCACGTTCTCCAGGCCCGCGGTGCAGCCGGATCAGACACCGCCCACGGTTGGTGGATTGTTCGACGATCTCGCACCCGAGCCGGCGTACCGCGACGAGCCCACACGTGAGGCGCGTTACTTCGACGACAGCCCGGTCACTTCACCCATCGACATGCCGATCACGGCACCTACCGCGCGTCAAGAGCCTCCCCGTCGCGAGCCCCGTTTGGTGATCGGCAGCGATCCCACCGACGAGCGCCTGCGTCGTCCCGACATGCGCCCCGGTGCGGCACCGTCACGGCCCACTCAGCGGCCCGCTCCCGTGGTGCGTGGAGCGCGCCCCACGCCCACGCGTCGCCCAGCAGGTGCAAGTGGCGGCGTCGGTGGACGTGATCTGCCCCAGGCAGTCACCGCCGGTTTGCTGCTCGCTGCGGCCTTCATCGCCGCGCTCATGTGGCGTCCGGCTGCGGTCATGGTGTTCGTGGTTGCGGTGGTTGGTCTTGCCGCAGTCGAGTTCTTCGACAAGGTCACCGAGAAGGGTTATCGCCCGGCAACCATCGCCGGCATCGCAGCCTGTGTGGCCGCGCCGCTGGCCGCTTACTGGATGGGTGATGCCGCGTTGCCGCTTGTCTTCACTTTTGCGTTCATGGCCGCTGCCATCGGCTTCATCGGTGCCAACGGCGTGCAGAGCGGGCCGCTGCCCAACATCGCCATCACCACGCTCGCGGTTGTCTGGATCGGACTCCTCGGATCGTTCGGCGCCCTCTTGGTCCGGTACTCCACGTTCGGACTCGGTGTGTCGGGTTTCAACGTGGGAACCGACACATTGTTCATCGTGGCCGCCGGAGTGGTTGCCAACGATGTCGTGGCACTCTTCGTCGGTTCGGCTGCGGGTCGTACGCCGCTGCGTGAATGGATCAGCCCGTCGAAGTCTGTCGAGGGCCTCATCGGTGGAACGGTCGGAACGTTTGTCGCGGTGTTGATCATCGGCACGCAGAGCGACACGTGGAACCGCACAAGTGAGTGGCTGTTGATGGCCATCGTGATCTCCGTGCTGGCACCGCTCGGTGACTTGGTCGAGAGCATGTTCAAGCGCAACCTCGACATCAAGGACTTCGGAACCATCATCCGCGGACACGGGGGAGTCCTCGACCGTTTCGATGGTTTCCTCTTCGTGTTGCCCGGCGCCTATTACCTCACGCTCGTCATTCAGCCTTGGGTCAGCTAGACCAGCGCGTCGCAGTCGCGATCGCCGGGTCCTCCGGCTCCATCGGCACGCAGACGCTCGACGTCGTTCGCGCCGAACCCGATCACTATCGCGTTGTTGCGCTTGCCGTGGGGTCGTCGGTCGACACCGTGATCGCCCAGGCTCTCGAGTTTCGTCCCACACACGTGGTGGTGGGCAACACGGCTGACCGTGCTCGCGTTGCAGACGCATTGCCCTTTGCCAATGTGTCGTGTGAACTCACCGATGTTGTGGGGCCCGCCGACGTGGTGGTGAACGCCGTCGTCGGTTTTGCCGGCCTGCCCGTGACACTCGAGACCCTGCGTGCGGGCAAGCGCCTGGCCCTGGCCAACAAAGAAAGTCTCATCGCGGCCGGGCCGGTGGTGGCACCGCTGCGTAACACCCCCGGTGCGGTGATTGTTCCCGTCGACAGCGAGCACTGTGCCATTCACCAGTGTCTGCGCTCGTCCGACAACCCCAACCGTGAAGTCTCACGACTCGTCCTCACGGCGAGCGGCGGCCCGTTCCGCGGACGAACCCGCGACGATCTGGCAACGGTCACGGTCGATCAGGCGCTTGCTCATCCCACGTGGAGCATGGGTCCAAAGATCACGGTCGATTCTTCCACGCTCATGAACAAGGGTCTCGAGGTGATTGAGGCACACGAGTTGTTCGGCGTCGACTACGACGCCATCGACGTGGTGGTACACCCCCAGTCCATAGTGCATTCCATGGTCGAGTTCACCGACGGATCCACCATTGCCCAACTTTCCATGCCGGACATGCGTCTCCCCATCGGGTACGCGCTCGGTTATCCGGGCCGTATCGCCACGCCCTTTGGGGCCATCAACTGGGCCGAAGTGTCGCGTCTGGATTTCTCGGCGCCGGACATTGCTACCTTTCGCTGTCTCGATCTGGCATTCCGCGCCGGACGCGCCGGTGGAACCGCGCCAGCCTTCATGAGTGCCGCCAATGAAATCGTTGTCGAGGCTTTTCTGCGGGGCGAAGTGACGTGGCTGCAGATTGCTGACACAATCGAAACAGTCATGGACTCCTACTCTCCGGTTCACCCCACGTCCGTCGAAGAGATCCTCGAGGCCGACTCCGCCGGCCGGCGAGCCGCCGCCAAGGTCTTGTCTCGATGAGTTTCTACAACCGTTTTCGTCACGAAGTCACCGTTGGTGGCGCCGTAGGTACCGAGCCTGCCGCAGAAGTGTCCACGTCCCGCGCCGTTGTGGCCGGTCTTGTCATCACCGGGCTCTTGGTGTGGCTCGGTTTCACCAACCCATGGACATTGCTCTTCGTTGTGGGGTTGTTGGTTTCCATTCTCCTGCACGAAGTCGGACACTTTGTCACCGCACGACGCACGGGAATGAAGGTCACGCAGTTCTTCATGGGTTTCGGGCCACGCCTCTGGAGCACCCAGCGCGGAGAGGTGGAATACGGCGCCCGGGCCTTTCCGCTCGGAGCATTCGTGCGCATCATCGGCATGAACGTGCACGACGAGGTGGAATCCGGCGACGAGCAGCGCGCGTACCGCAACAAGAGCTATCCGCGTCAGTTGCTGGTCATCACAGCGGGCTCGGTCATGCACGTGATCATCGCCTTGGTGCTCTTCATCGGCATCTATGCATTCGCCGGCCGCTATCAGGAGACCGGAACCGTTGTTGTGGGTGCGCCGCCTGCCATCGGATCACCCGCAGAAGCGGCGGGGATCCGCGAGGGCGACACCATCGTCTCGGCCGGAGGTTTGCCCGTCGAAACACGCAACGAGTTGGTGAGCGTCATCACTGCCGCGGAACCGGGCGACACTCTCGACATCCTCTACGTGCGTGACGGCCGTGAGATTGCCGCAACGGCGCAACTCGCTGCGAACCCGGGCGATCCCGCCATCGGGTATCTCGGTGTGGCTACGAGTTCCTCGGACTATGTCAAGCAGTCGATACCCGAGGCAGTTGCGCATTCCGTCGGTGACGTGGTCACCACTGCCGGTAACTCGGTCAAGGGTGTTTTCACTGCGCTCAATCCGTTCAACTCCATCCGCGCACTGCAAGATCCCGAAGCCAATCTCGAGACTCGGCCCACCACCGTGGTCGGTGCCAGCCAGATCGGCGGGCAGTTGGGTGAAGAAGAGGGCC
>JBILKS010000033.1:0-8027 GCA_044376595.1 Ilumatobacteraceae bacterium
TATACGCAGGCCCCCCCCCGCGGGGGGGGGGTATGCGTATGAGAGTGTTCGTTTGCCATTCGGTAGTGACGTATGCGCCGGCGTTCATTCGATCTTTGCAATCAATGGATGATGTCCGCGTTGTTCATGTGGCCAGCAGTATCCAAGATGCCATTGATCACTTTCAGGCCTACAAATTCGATGTTGCCCTGGTTGGTGGTGTCAGTGGCATGTACACGGCCAACATCGGAGCGCAGTGCATCGACCCGGATGCAGTTCGGAACAACAAGCGCTTGGTGCTGGCCCGTGGCATCACAACAGCGTTGTTGGTGCAGGCGGCTGATGGCGGCTTCGACGATGTGATTGATCTCGATCAACCCGTCTCCCAAGTGGTCGAGCACATGAGAGCATGCATCGCCGGTGAGCGAGATCTTCAGCATCATCCCTTGTGGCGTGATGTGGATCTCATTGTTGATACTCATTCCACTTCGATCACGTACCACGATGACCTCGATCGTGAGATCGTCGCGATGGTTGCCATTGGTCAGTCGAATCAAGAAATTGCAGACTGTGTCTTTTTGTCGAACCAAACCGTGCGCAATCGCATCAGTCGCATTCTCGAGGACTCGGGAATCAAGAATCGAACGCAACTGGCGGCCATCTACTTGCGTGATCAGTACGCGATCAGCTTCGACCACTCTGGTGAAGATCTGTCAGACGGCCGACCTGAAGAGAATCAGTCTGCGAGTCTGCCGGAGACCGCCGCGTAGATCGCCTCAGCAACCGCGTCTTTCGGTTGCGTGCCGTCGATCAAAATCCAGCGATCAGGGTCTGCATTTGCCATCGCCGCGAATCCATCGGCGATGCGGGCAAAGAAGTCCGCTCCTTCGCGTTCGAATCTGTCGAGATTGCGCTTTGCCAGTCGTCGTTCAGCTTCCTCGCGGGGGATCTGTATCCACACCACGATGTCGGGCAGTGTGTTGCTGAGGGCCCATTGGTTGACGGTGCGTAGTGATTCGAGGTCAAGACCGCGACCGTAGCCTTGGTACGCGAGGGTGGAATACACGCTGCGATCGCTGACCACGTGTCGTCCGCTGCCGAGCGCGGGCTCGATGACTTCGTGCATCAACTGTGCGCGGTCGGCGGTCATCAACAGAAGTTCGGTGCGAGCTGCAATGTCGGTGTTGTCGGGGTCGGCAAGAATCGCACGCAACATCGCACCGATTCGTGTGCCGCCCGGTTCGCGTGTGGCGAGGGCATCGATTCGCTCGGCCAGCCGTGTGACGTGGGTGCTCTTGCCGCAGCCCTCCAGCCCCTCGAAGGCGATGTAGGTGCCGCGGGACATCAGTCGTCGGTCTTCGTTTTTGATGCGGTCGTCTTTTTGGCCGCGGCCTTCTTTTTCGCAGCCGCTTTCTTGACCGGAATCTTCTTGGCTGCCACCTTCTTCGGGGCGGCTTTCTTTGCGGCGGTCCGCTTCTTCGGCGCACCACCGTTTTCTGCGAGGTACTCGCGACGCAGCTGAAGCAACTCGTAGGCCCGCTCGGGTGTCATGTCCTGGAGAATGTCGCCACGCTTCAGGCCGGCGTTGGTTTCACCGTCGGTCACGTACTCGCCGAAGCGGCCTTCTTTGGCCACAACCGGTTTGCCGCTCACGGGGTCGTTGCCGAACTCCTTGAGTGGTGGTTTCGGTGCCGCGCGACCACGACCGAACGTGCGGGGCTGGGCCAGCAATGCCAACGCTTCGTCGAGAGTCACCGTGAGCAACTGCTCTTCGTTCTGCAATGTGCGGCTTTCCTTGCCCTTCGAGATGTACGGGCCGTAGCGGCCGTTCTGCGCTGTGATGATCTCGCCATCAGTGGGATCTGCACCCACGGTGCGGGGAAGCGACAGCAAGTCCTCGGCATCTTTCATGCTGATGCGGTCGAGGTTCATGGTGGCAAAGAGCGACACCATCTTCGGCTTGTCCATCCCCGGAGGCGGCGTGTCGGGAGTGCCCCATTGGACGTAGGCACCGTAACGACCAGACTTGGCGAACACGGGCAGGCCATCTTTGTCGCCGATGGGTTCGTCGCCCTTGGGTGCGGCCAACAACTCGAGTGCCGCGTCGAGCGTGAGATCTTCCGGCGTCATGGTGTCGGGAACGCCAGCAGTGTTTTCGCCTGATCGAACGTAGGGCCCGAACTTGCCGGGCTTGACGATCACGTCTTCTCCGGTGGCGGGATGCTTGCCCAATCGGAAGGTGTTGATCTCGGCGGCATCGATTTCGTCGAGGTTGTCGGAGACGATCTTGCGCAGGCCGGGCTCGTCGGCGATGTTGTCGTCGACACCGAAATAGAAGGTCTGTAGCCAATGCTCCTTGCGCTGTTCGCCGCGCGCGATGGCGTCGAGGTCTTCTTCGACCGAGGCGGTGAAGTTGTAGTCGACCAACGTGCCGAAGTGTTCTTCGAGCAGACGAATCACGGAGAACGCCGTCCAGGTGGGAACCAGCGCGGTGCCCTTCTTGCGGAGGTAGTCACCGCGGTCGACCATGGTGGAGATGATCGATGCCCAGGTGGAGGGCCGTCCGATTCCGAGTTCCTCGAGACGCTTGACCAGGCTCGCTTCGGTGTATCGCGCGGGTGGCGACGTGGCGTGGGAGTTGGCAACGTAATCGTTCACCGACACCGTGTCTCCCGCCTTCAGGGGAGGAAGAAGCGCGGAGTCCGTCTTGTCGGCGTCGTCGCTGTCGTCGTCTTCGGGCAGATCTTCGTAGGCCTGGCGGTAGCCCTTCATGGTGATGGTGGTTCCGCTGGCCGAGAACTCGCAGCGTGAAGAGTCCTTGGCGGTGGCCTCGAGCCTCACACTGACGGTGACGCCGGTGGCATCGGCCATCTGTGAAGCGAGTGTGCGTTGCCAGATGAGGCGGTACACCGCGGCCTCTTGTTTCGATTTGAACTGCGACTCCACCTGATCCGGTGAGCGCAGGGGAAGCGTGGGGCGAATGGCCTCGTGGGCTTCCTGGGCGTTCTTGACCTTCGACGCAAATGTGCGCGGCGACGGCGACAACATGTCGGCGCCGTAGGTCTTGCGGATACTGTCGCGCACTTCGCCCATCGCTTCTGCGGAGAGGGTGACGGAGTCTGTACGCATGTAGGTGATGAAGCCGTTTTCGTACAGGCTTTGGGCAAGGCTCATCACTTGTCGGCCGGACAGACGCAGCTTGCGACCGGCTTCCTGCTGGAGGGTGCTGGTCATGAAAGGAGCTTTCGGCGACGAGCGGTACGGCTTGTCCTCGACGCTGAGAACGTTGAGCGGCTGGTTGGCGAGGCCGTCGACCAGTTCACCGGCGCGTGCCTGAGTGATCACCACGACGTCCGACTTGGCCTTGCCGTTTTCGTCGAAGTCCTTGCCCGTAGCCACCTTCGACCCGTCGACGCTGGTGAGGCGCGCGGTGAAAGAGGGGGAAGTTCCGGTTGTGGCGTCGATGTCGAAGTAGACGGCGGAGCGGAAAGCGATGCGTTCGCGTTCGCGTTCGACGATGAGGCGCAGTGCGGGGCTTTGTACGCGACCGGCCGAGAGTCCGCGGTTGACGCGGCGCCACAGAACGGGAGAGACCTCGTATCCGTAGAGGCGGTCCAGAATGCGACGGGTTTCGGCGGCATCGACAAGGCCGTAATCGATAGTTCGGGGGTTCTTGACCGCGTGGTCGATGGCGGCGCGGGTGATTTCGTGGAACACCATGCGCTTCACCGGCACCTGGGGACGGAGGTACTCGAGGAGGTGCCAGGAAATGGCTTCTCCCTCGCGGTCTTCGTCGGTTGCGAGATACAGCTCGTCGGCGTTCTTCAGGTCGGCCTTCAGGTCTTTGATGACCTGGCGTCCGCGGTCTGTGAGCTCGTAGGTGGGCTTGAAGGCATTGTCCACGTCGACGGCCAAACCCTTGCTGGGCAGGTCGGCGATGTGGCCCACAGAGGCGCGGACAATGAACTCGCTGCCAAGAAATTGCGAGATCGTCTTCGCCTTGGCGGGCGATTCGACGATGACCAGTGGCTTACCCATGACGGGCTATGGGCTACGACATTTGGCGGGTGATTGTCAAGCAGAACAGGTCAAATGCTTGTCACGCTTGGGTTTCGACCAAGTCGCGGGGATCTGACTGTGGGGGGAGATCGGCGTGGCGCGCTTCGAGATGGTGGCCTTCGACGTCGATTTTGGGCAACAAACGGTCGAGCCACTTCGGGATCCACCAGTTGCGGTCTCCCAGCAGTTCCATGGTGGCCGGTACCAGGAGCATGCGCACCACCGTGGCGTCGATGGCCACCGCGAAGGCCATGCCCAGGCCGAAGAGTTTCAGCTGGCGGTCGTCACCCAGGACGAAGGCCGCGAACACACACACCATGATGAGCGCGGCTGCGGTGATGACCCGGGCGGTGGCGGCCAGACCGTCGGCAACGGCGCGGGCATTGTCCTTCGAGCGGTCGTATTCCTCTTTCATGCGCGAAAGGAGAAACACCTCGTAGTCCATGGACAGACCAAAGACGATGGCGAACAGCATCATGGGTGCCCACGACTCGACTGGTCCGGCCTTGCCGACACCAATGAGGTCCTTGCCCCAGCCCCACTGGAACACGGCCACGATCAGGCCGTACGCCGCGCCGATGGACAACAGGTTCATGATCACTGCTTTGAGTGGCACCAGCAAGCTGCGGAACACCGCCATGAGCAAGATGAACGAGAGAACCAGCACTGCGCCGATGAGATAGGGGAGACGTCCGCCGAGGTAGTCGGCGAAGTCGACACTGGCTGCAGTGAAACCGCCCACCTTGGCATCAACACCGGTGGCGGGAATCACTTCGTTGCGCAACGTGTGCACGAGATCCGTGGTTGCTTCGTCTTGGGGTGAACTCATGGGATACACCACGACGAGTCCGAGTGGCGAGCCGTTCACCACGACGTTGTCGCCCAAGGGTGATGGTGCGGCGAAGGCGACATTCTCGGTCTTGGACAAAGATTCGGCGAATGCGCCGAGCGACTCGGGGCTGGCCGCGGCATCGCCTTGCACCGACACGAACAGTGGACCGTTGACGCCGGGGCCGAATCCATCGGCGAGGAGGTCGTAGGCCTTGCGCACGGTGGTGCTTTCGGGTTGGTTGCCCGTGTCGCCGAAACCCAGACGAATGCTGAGCAGAGGAACGGAAAGAAGAATGAGAATGCCCGACGAAGCGATGAGCGCACGCCACGGCCGGCGTTGCACCTGGCGACTCCAGCGATACCAGAACGTGGCTTCGTGGGGCTTTTGTTGACGTACCGGCAACGGTGCGCGCATCGGCTTGATCACGAAACTCAGCCCCATGATGCCGATGGCGGCGACGATGCCGGCAAAGAACAGAGGCAACGAATGAACGAGGATCGCAGTCAATGAACAACCGACAAAGGCAATGAGAGCGGCAACGGCTGCTTTGGAGGTGACGTCGATGCGGTGTTTGACCATTCCCAGCAGCGCGGGCAACAAAGTGACCGAGGCAATCATCATGATCAGAACACCGATTGCGGCACCGGTGGCCAGACCTCGCACGAACGACAGCCCCATCACGTACAGGCCGAGCAACGAAATGATCACGGTGACGCCGGCGAAGAGAACGGCGCGGCCACTGGTGTCGATGGCATCGACCACCGCGTCTTCGACGTCGAGTCCTCTGACCAATCCTTCGCGATAGCGCGTCACGATGAAGAGTGCGTAGTCGATTCCCACGCCGAGACCCACCATGGCCACCATCGAGGTGGTGAAGTCGGGCATGCCGATCACATTGCTGATGATGGTGACGATGCCCGAAGCGATTCCGAGTCCGAGAAGTGCGGTACCGATGGGCAGGCCCATTGCCAGAACTGAGCCGAAAGCGAGAACGAGGATGACGATGGCCGCCAAGATGCCGAGCGCTTCGCTCTCGGGCATCTCGAACTTGGCGAACACCTCGCCGCCGTATTCGATCTGCAGACCCTCGATGTCGATTTGATCCCCGATCGCGGTGACCTCGTCGGCAAAATCCCACATTGCGGTCTGGCTGCGATCAGAGATGTCGAGTCGGGCGAAGCCGATGGTGGCTGTTTCGTTCAACTGCTGCGGATTGACGTAGGGGCTGGTGACATCGACGCCTTCGAGGGTGTCGACTTTCGCAAGGAAGGCATCGATCGGCTCTTGGACCGACGGGTCGGTGATGGGCGTGGAAGAGGCGAAGACGATGGAGGCCGAGAAGCCGGCCTTGTTGGGGTTGGCGGCACTGAGCAGCTCTTGCACCTCGCGTGATTCGCTGGCCGGCAACACGAAGTCGGTACGGAAGTTGCCACCCATGCCCCCCGCGGCGACACCAACGAGAACGAAGAGGGGGATCCACATGCCGAACACCACGAGGCGACGGCGACGGACACAAAAGCGTGCGAGCTTGGAGAGCATGGGGGCCTTTCGGGGGAAGAGCACATTCAGACTAGGGGCGTTTGCCATTAGCGTTCACCACGATGAGTGAAGAAAATCCCACTGCCTGGCGCGTTCGGCGCTTGGACCGTGGTTGGAGCACACTCATCGACTCCAACGGGGTGGAGGCCCGCGTCCGCAATATCGGTGCCGACGTGGCCGTGGGTGATCTGGTGACCATCGACACAGATGGGGAACGCGTGGTCAGCGTTCTTCCGCGGAGATCCGCTCTCGTACGCCGGGCATCGTTCGAGGGGGCCCGAGCTGTGCCCCACGTGGTTGCCGCAAACATCGACACGGTGTTTCTGCTCCATGCGGCCTCGTCGGGGGTGAACCCACGCCGACTCGAGCGGGAGTTGGTACTGGCCTATGACAGTGGTGCCCAGCCGGTTGTGTTGCTCACCAAGTCTGATGCGGTGACTGCCGACATCATCGGTCACCAAATCGCCGTGGTGAAGTCGGTGGCGCCAGATCTGGCAGTGCATTCCGTGAGTTCTCGCCAGGCTGAGACTCTTGCGGTGCTCGACATATATAGAGGACAGACCATCGCTCTCTTGGGTGCAAGTGGAGTGGGGAAGTCCACGCTCGTGAATGCCCTAGTGGGCCAACGCGTACAGCGCGTGGGTGAGGTGCGCGAGGGCGACCAGCGGGGTCGCCACACCACAGTGGCAGCAGAACTGGTGCCATTGCCCACCGGCGGATGGTTGATCGACACACCCGGCCTGCGGGCGGTCACCTTGTGGACCAGCGGTCGCGGCATCGAAAGAGCCTTTGCCGACATTTTTGCCTTGTCGGAAAAGTGTCGGTTTCGCGATTGCAAGCACGCCGACGAGCCGGGCTGTGTCGTGCAGGCTGCCATCGCAGAGGGCGTGCTTCCGGAGGTTCGCTTGCGTGCAATGGAACGTCTGATTGCCGAGGAAGCCGCGGTGGAAGACGAGCAACGCGCACGAGAGCGATCGGAGGATCGCCGCGGGTTCAGGCGCACCCGCAACTAGCGTGGTTCGCATGGCCCCCACCCTCGTTGTTCTCGCTGCCGGTATGGGTTCTCGCTACGGCGGGTTGAAGCAGATCGACCCCATGGGCCCCTCGGGGGAAACCATTCTCGACTACTCGGTGTACGACGCCCTGCGGGCGGGGTTCGGCCGGGTGGTGTTCATCATTCGTCCGGATTTCGAAGATGCATTCCGTTCCGGGGTGTCGGCAAAGTTCGACCGCAAGATCGAGGTTGCCTACGCATTCCAGACACTCGATCAGTTGCCATCGGGTTTCGCGGTGCCTGAAGGTCGGGAAAAGCCGTGGGGCACCACGCACGCCATTCTCTGTGCGCGCAACCAGATTCACGGCAACTTCGCAGTGATCAATGCCGACGATTTCTACGGTCGCGAGTCGTATGCCGTACTGGGCACACATCTCGCCGACAGCGACTCTGGAAGCACCAATTTTTCGATGGTGGGATTCACCCTGCGCAACACGCTGTCCGACCACGGAACCGTTGCCCGCGGGGTGTGCGCCACCGACGACAAGGGCTTTCTTGCGGACATCGACGAAATGACCAAAGTGGGACGCAATGGTTCGGCGGCGCGCAACACCTACGACGACG
>JBILKS010000034.1:0-7967 GCA_044376595.1 Ilumatobacteraceae bacterium
GCCGATTCCTCGCGGAGTTACTTCCCGGAAAGCACGCGGTTGCCGCAAAGACCGCACCCTCGAAGAAGACACCTGTGAAAACAACACCAGTGAAGAAAGCCACGGCCAAGAAAGTCAAGCGTTCCACATGATGTTGCGGCCGGCCCCGGGCACCATCCCCGAGACGCCCGGCTCGTATCAGTTCAAGGATGAACACGGCCGCGTGATCTACGTGGGCAAAGCCTCGAGTCTCCGACAACGCCTGTCGAACTATTTCCAAGACGTTCGTCATCTGCACCCTCGGACCGCAGCCATGGTTGCCGCTGCCCATTCGGTCGAGTGGATCGAGGTCCGCAACGAGGTTGAAGCCTTGATGCTGGAGTACAACCTCATCAAGCAGCATCGTCCCAGATTCAACGTGCGGTTGAGGGACGACAAGAGTTACCCCTACCTCGCGGTCACCACCGACGAACAGTGGCCTCGTGCGGTGGTGATGCGTGGTCGCAAGCGGAAAGGGACCCGTTACTTCGGTCCGTACGCACACGCATATGCGATTCGTGAGACCTTGGACCTTTTGTTGCGCACGTTTCCTGTTCGCACATGTGCTCCGTCCAAGTTCAACGAGCACAATCGGCTTGGTCGGCCGTGTCTCCTCTTCCACATCGAGAAGTGCTCGGGTCCGTGTGTGGGTGAGGTGCAAAGCGAGGCCTACGCGGATTTCGTCCACGGACTGATGCGCTTTCTCGAAGGCGACACCGACGATGTCGAGGAAGCCATCGAAGTGGCGATGCGGGCTGCATCGTCCGAACTCGACTTTGAGCAGGCCGCCCGCCTGAGGGATCGTCTGGCTGCGGTTCGTCGCGCCACAGAGAAACAGCAGATTGTTGCCGAACGCAACGAGGACATCGATGTCATCGGTGTTGCCGACGACGATCTCGAGGCTTCGATCCAAGTGTTCTACGTGAGGCACGGCCGCGTGGTCGGCCGTCGTGGTTTCATTGTCGACAAGGTGGAGGATCTCTCGCCATCCGAGCTTGTAGACAGGGTGCTCGAGGATCTCTACGGAGACGAGCCAGCGATGGGTTACCCCAAGTCGGTTCTCGTTCCGTGTGTGTCTGCTGACGAGGCAACTTATGTGGAGTGGCTCACGGCGATGCGCGGTAGCACCGTGGAGATACGTGTGCCGCAACGGGGGGACAAGAGGTCGTTGCACGAGACGGTCACCCTGAATGCGAGGGAAGAACTCAACCGGCATCGTCTGCGCAGGGCAAGTGACCACAACACGCGAAGTCGGGCACTGAGCGAACTCCAGGAATATCTCGGGCTCCCGGAGGCACCTCTCCGGATCGAGTGTTACGACATGGCTCACCTCCAAGGCACCGACTACGTGGGTTCGATGGTTGTCCTCGAAGACGGGCTTCCGGCGAAGCGGGAATACCGCCGATTCAAAGTGAAAGATGTCCCGGGCAACGACGACTACGCCGCCATGCGTGAAGTTCTCACGCGCCGGCTCACGGCTTATCTCGAACAGCGCGATCAGCCCGACGACACCGGAGACAAGAAACCGGGGAGATTTGCCTATCCGCCACAGTTGTTGTTGGTCGATGGCGGAAAGGGTCAACTCGGTGTGGCAGTTGAAGTCGTGAAGTCATTGGGTCTCGAAGAGGAGATTCCTGTTGCGTCGTTGGCAAAGAAGTTCGAAGAAGTGTTCGTTCCGGGTCGCGGAGATCCTGTCCTGATCCCCCGGGGCAGCGAAGCGATGTTCATGTTGCAACGCGTCCGCGACGAGGCTCACCGGTTCGCCAACACCTTCCATCGAGAGTTGCGCGACAAACGGATGAAAAAGAGTCTGCTCGACGACATTCCCGGTCTCGGTGAAAACCGCAGGGCACGACTGCTGAAGACATTCGGCGGCGTGACCGGGGTGAAGAACGCCACGCAAGAGGACCTGTCGGCGGTCTCGTGGCTTCCCGAGGCGGTGGCGCGGGCCGTGTATGAGAAGATTCACGGCAGTGAACAAGAAAACACCTGAGCCAACCTGGGAAGCGCACGCCGATTGGTGGATCGAAGGCTTCACCGACGGTGTCGATCCTGAGTACCAAGAGCAAATCATCCCTCTTGTCGTGTCGGAACTGTCGGGATGCGCCGAGATTCTCGACATCGGTTGCGGAGAAGGCCAGATCAGTCGGGAGTTGATTCGCGCCGGAGCCCGCAATGTGGTGGGCATCGACCCCACGGCCCGCCAGATCGAGGTGGCAGCCACACGTGGAGGCGACGTGAGCTACGCGCTGTCGGGTGCCGACGCTCTGCCTTTCGCCGATGCGTCCTTCGATGCCGTTTTGGCGTGCCTCGTTTTCGAGCACATCGATGCTCTCGACCTGGCGATCCGTGAAGTGGCCCGCGTGCTGCGACCGCGCGGAAGTTTTCTGTTTCTCCTCAACCATCCGCTGCTCCAGACACCGAACAGTGGTTGGATTGACGACCAGATTCTGGATCCACCCGAGCAGTACTGGCGAATCGGGGCATATCTCGACGAAGCGGTGACCTACGAGGAAGTCGAGCCCGGCGTACGAGTGCGCTTTGTGCACAGGCCACTCAGTCGCTACCTGAACTCTCTGGCCGACGCCGGCCTGTCGCTGCAACACATGCACGAGCCGGCACCACCAAGTGGATTCCTGGCCAGATCGCCCGACTACGCCCACGCTGCATCGATTCCCCGTCTTCTCGCCCTGCGGCTTGTCCGGCGTTAGCCTGTTGTCGTGACCGACGTACTGGTGATCACGGGTCTCTCCGGAGCCGGTCGTTCTCAGGCCGCCGACGACCTCGAGGATCTCGGCTGGTTCGTTGTCGACAATCTCCCCACCGCATTGGTGGAAAAGGTCGTCGAACTTGCGAGCTTGCCGGTTGACCCGCATCATCAGTTGTGTCTCGTGGTGGGCAATGCAACCCAACAGGCCGACATGGTGGGCGTCCTCAGAAATCTCCAGAACTCCGGTCACCGCGTTCGGGTGTTGTTTCTCGACGCGAGTACGTCTGTTCTCGTCAAGCGTTACGGAGCTTCGAGACGTCGTCATCCACTCGATCTGGAGGGCAAGAATCCCGACTCTGATTCGGGCATTGCTTCGGTGATCCAACGTGAGCGCGTTCTCTTGGAGCCGGTCAAAGCGGTGGCTGACCTGGTGATCGACACCTCGGATCTCACCGTGCATCAACTGAAGTCCAAACTTGTCGAACTGTTCGGTACGGGGTCGCCCACCGACACGATTCAGGTCGGACTTGTGTCTTTTGGCTACAAACACGGATTGCCGCTCGACGTCGATCTGGTCTTCGATGTGCGGTTTCTTCCGAATCCCTACTGGGATGAAGATCTGAGGCACTTGTCCGGCCAGGACGAAGCGGTGAGAAATTTCGTGCTTCAGAACCCCTTGGCCGAAGATTTTTTGTCACATCTCGAAGGCATGCTTGATCTGCTCCTCCCTGCCTACGTGGGGGAGGGGAAGAGTTACCTGTCGATTGCCATCGGATGTACCGGTGGCCAGCACCGTTCGGTTGCCATCTCCGAGCGCCTTGGCCGGTGGTTCAGCGAGCGCGGCATGACGCCCCGTGTGACCCATCGTGATCTAGTTCGCCATTAGTCCGCCCTACTAGTGTCTAGGCGCGAGCTCATCGCGTGTATTCGGGCAGATGAAAGGCTGAAGAGCAATGACCATTCGGGTGGGAATCAACGGTTTCGGGCGCATCGGGCGCAACTTTTTCCGGGCGGTACAAGCCAGCGGAGCCGACATCGAGATCGTTGCGGTCAACGATCTCGGTTCGATCAAGACGATGGCGCATCTCCTGAAGTACGACTCGGTTCTCGGTGTCCTCCCCAACACCATCAGCGCGGCCGACGATGGCATCAACATCGACGGCAAGAAGTTGAAGGTGCTCCAGGTGCGCGACCCGAAAGAGCTTCCGTGGGGTGCACTCGGCGTCGATCTCGTCATCGAATCCACCGGAATCTTCACCGACAGGGACAAAGCCGCCATGCATCTCGATGCAGGTGCGCCCCTGGTGGTGGTGTCGGCGCCCTCGAACGGGGCCGATGCGACTTTCGTGTTCGGAGTGAACCACAACGATTTCGATCCGAAGAATCACAAGGTCATTTCCAACGCGTCGTGCACGACCAACTGCTTTGTGCCCCTGGTGAAGGTGCTCGACGATGCCTTCGGCGTGGAGAACGGGCTGATGACCACGGTTCACGCCTACACGGGAGACCAGGCGCTGGTCGACGGCCCTCACAGCGATCTCCGTCGCGCCCGCGGTGCGGCCATCAACATCACTCCCACCAGTACAGGGGCTGCACGTGCCACTGCCTTGGTGATGTCAGCGATGAAGGGCAAGCTCGATGGCACTGCGCTTCGGGTGCCGGTGCCCACCGGTTCGATCACCGACTTTGTGGCGAACCTCAAGAAGCCGGCCACGGTTGAGGAGATCAACGCCGCATTCAAGAAGGCCGCAGATGGTCCTTTGAAGGGTGTCCTCGAATACACCGACGCTCCCATCGTCTCCAGCGACATCGTGACCAACCCGCACTCGTGCATTTTCGACAGCGATCTCACCATGAGCATGGGCACCATGGTCAAGGTCCTGGGCTGGTACGACAACGAATGGGGCTACTCCAATCGCCTCGTGGACTTGACCCTGCATGTCGGTGCGAAGCTGAAGGGCTGAGCAATAGTGGCCAAGCTCCCGACCCTCGAGGACCTCGGCGATGTGAAGGGCAAACGGGTTCTCGTGCGCACGGATTTCAACGTGCCCATGGAAGGGCCCGACGACGCCCGAGTCATCACCGACGATTTTCGCATTCGTGCTGCGCTTCCCACGATCGAATGGCTGACCTCCCGCGGAGCCACGGTCGTGTGTGCGAGTCATCTCGGACGGCCCAAAGGTCAGGTGAATCCAAAGTATTCAATGACTCCCGTTCGAACACGGCTCTCCGAGCTGGCGCCGGGAGTGGAGTTGTTGGAGAACCTTCGTTTCAACCCGGGTGAAGAAGCCAACAGTGACGAGTTCGTGTCCCATCTGGTGAAGGGTTTCGACGCCTATGTCGACGATGCCTTCGGCGCGGCGCATCGTGCGCACGCCTCCGTGGTGGGCCCACCGAAGACCCTTCCGTCTGCCGCCGGGCGATTGTTGCAACGTGAAGTCGAGGTGCTCGGCGCCTTGCGCGAGAAGCCCAAGCGTCCCTTCGTGGCTGTCCTCGGCGGAGCCAAAGTCAGCGACAAACTGGGAGTCATAGAGGCCCTTTTGCAGACAGTCGATGCGCTCGTGATCGGTGGGGGAATGTGCTTCACCTTCCTGGCCGCCAAAGGCATGCCCGTGGGTGACTCGATTTGCGAGTTGGATCAGGTTGCCACATGCAAGCGACTGTTGGACGGCCCCAAGCCCATTCATCTTCCTGAAGACATCATCGGTCTCGACGCCAAGGGTGAGTACGCGACGTTCGGCATTCGACTTCCCGAGGGAGCCAAAGGTCTCGACATCGGACCCGGGTCGGCCGCGGCGTTTACCGACGTGATCATGGATGCGCGGACAGTGTTCTGGAACGGTCCGATGGGCATGTTCGAAGATCCGCGCTTTGCCAACGGCACCAAGACTGTCGCCCAAGCCGTGGCTGAGACCAAGGCCTTCACCATCGTTGGCGGCGGCGACAGTGCGGCGGCACTCGCACAGTTCGGTCTCGACGACGAAGTGGATCATGTGTCCACCGGTGGCGGAGCGTCATTGGAATACCTGGAACTGGGCGACCTGCCCGGATTGGCTGCATTGAGAGGCGCACCGAATGTCCGCTAACCCACGTCGCCCACTCGTGAGTGGCAACTGGAAGATGCACATGAATCACTACGAAGCGATTCAGCTGATGCAGAAGCTTGCCTACCTGGTCACCAAGGAAGACTTTGCTGAAGTGGACGTGACGGTGCATCCGCCCTTCACCGACATCCGCAGTGTGCAAACTCTCATCGATGCCGACGAACTGAAGTTCATGCTCGGGGCTCAGCATTGTCATTGGGAAGAGAAGGGTGCATTCACCGGTGAGGTCTCACCGCACATGCTGGCCAAGTTGGGCGTGAAGTACGTCATCATCGGTCACAGCGAGCGACGAGAGATCTTCGGCGAGACCGACGAGATGGTGGCCAAAAAGATCACTGCAGTCCTGAAACTCGGAATGGTGCCGATCGTGTGTGTCGGTGAGACGTTGGCCGAACGTGAAGGCAACGCAACCGAAGAGAAGGTCCTTGGTCAGGTGCGTTCAGCATTGGCTCAGCGCAACCCGGAATCTGTTGCGGGAATGGTGATCGCCTACGAGCCCATTTGGGCGATCGGAACGGGAAAGACGGCAACGGCGCAGGATGCTCAGGCGGTGATCGGGGCGATCCGCAATGAGGTCAAGGTTCTGTATGGCGCCGACGCCGCCAGCAATATTCGGATCCAATACGGCGGATCTGTGAAGGCTGCGAACATGGCCGAGTTGATGGCCCAGCCCGACATCGACGGCGCCCTTGTGGGCGGAGCAAGTCTCGACCCCGACGAGTTCGCCAGGATCGTGCGCTATCGCTTGGCGGGCTCTTAGACCCTTTTGCCGTTGCCTACTGCATGGTAAGTTGCTCTCAACAAACAACTGGTGCGCTGCAGCGGCGCCCCATGGGAGGGAAGAATGAGATTCACTCGGAAGAGGGCCGTACTTGCCTGTGCGCTCAGTCTGTCGCTTTTGGCGACGGCGTGCGGCAGCGACGAAGACGGCTCCACTGACACAGCAGCCACGGAAGACACCACTGCCACCGGTGACACCACGGCACCCGCAGAAGGTGGCGAAGCCGACCCGGAGGCAACCATTGTGTATGCAGCCGAGCAGGAGTACACGTCGTATAACAACGGAGCTGCAGATCAGGGCCTGTTCGCCAACACATTGGTTCTCAACCAGCTGTTGCCCGGGCCCATCCAGTACTTGCCGGATCTCACCAGCAAGACATGGGAGCCTGTCGCCAAGTCGGTAACTGTGGCTTCCGAAGATCCCCTGACCATCGAGTACGTCCTGCAAGAAGGTGCCGTGTGGAGCGATGGTGAAGCCATCGACTGCGACGACTTCTGGCTTGCCTGGCGTGCGGGCAACGGCAAGGACGGCAACCGCAAGGATGAAGCCGGCAAGGAAGCCGTTGACGAAGAGGGTCTGCCGCTTCCCGTGTGGAACACCGCCAGCACCGTCGGCTACGAAGATGTCGAAACGCTTGCATGTTCCGAGGACGGCAAGACCATCACGGCAACTTTCTCGAAGATCTTTGCTGACTGGAAGGTTCTCTTCGGAGGACTGCTGCCCGCTCACGTGGTTGAGCGCGAGTCCGGAGTGGCCGATCTCACCGCCGAGCTCAGCGACGAGGATTTGCTCAAGGTTGCAGACTTCTGGAACACGGGCTTCGTCGGTTTCGACGCGGCAACACACGTTTCGGGTGGTCCATACGTCATGACCGAGTTCAAGGCCGGCCAGAGCCTCACCCTCGAGCGCAATGCCAAGTGGAGCGGTGAAGCCGGCAAGGCCGCCAAGATCGTGTTCCAGTTGGTGCCCGATGCAACAGCACAGCCCGCCGCTCTTCAGAACGGCGAAGTCGACGTCATCACGCCGCAGCCGAACACCGACTTGGTCGATCAGATCAAGGCAATCGAAGGTGTCAATCTGCAGTTCCTCGCAGGAACCGTGTACGAGCACTACGACCTCAACCTGAAGAACGAGCATCTCGCCAGCCTCAAGGTTCGCCAGGCGCTTGCCGCCTGCATCAACCGCGACGAGATCGTGGAGACCATGTACCGCAGCGTCGACCCGGAGGCCAAGGTGCTCAACAACCGCATCTTCATGCCGGATTCGCCGTTCTACAAGGACGGCAGTGGCGACTACGCCGCGCAGAATGTCGACCTTGCCAAGAGCCTGCTCGAAGAGGACGGCTACGTTCTCG
>JBILKS010000035.1:0-7808 GCA_044376595.1 Ilumatobacteraceae bacterium
GAGACACGCCCAGGCGTTCGGTGAGGTCGATGTGCTCGGAGGCCAACTGTTCTGCCAGTTCCCGTTCGTCGCATTCCGAGCGCTTGGCTGCGAGCGTCGCCTCGACCGAGACCACGGCATCGTTGATGGCTTGTCCCATCTTTTTTCGTTCTTCGATGTCGGCAATGCCACCGAGCTTGCTCTTCAGCAGGCCGAGGGGCGCCTTCTTGCCCACCAATCCGGGAGTCGCAGCTGCGACCTCACCGGAGTTCGACAAGCCTGCGATCTCCGCCAAGGCGGCTTGGACTGCGGCGGTGATGTCGTTCTGCATAACGACGTAACGCTACTTGCCGAGGCCCTGTTGACGGCGGTGCTTTCTCTGGCGTGCTACCTCGAAACACAACACGGTCGATGCCATGGCAACGTTCAGACTCTCGACCGGGCCCTGATGCGGGATGGTGACCCATCGTGTCACGGGTGCCTGCGGATCGATTCCTGCCGCCTCGTTGCCCATGACAACGGCACAACTGCCCACAAGGTCGGCTTCGTCGTAGGCCACCACCCCGGGCTGCGAGTGCGACGACGTACCAACCAGATCCCAGCCGGCTGTTGCGAGGTCGTTCAAGGTGACGTCGGCGACGCAAGGAACCGCAAACAGCGAACCAGCGGCGGCACGAACCACCTTGGGCGAATAGAAATCGACGGATCCCGATGTGGTGACCACGCCACTGGCGCCCGCAGCCACTGCGCTGCGCACCATGGTGCCGAGATTTCCCGGGTCGGCGACGCGGTCTGCCACGAGAATCCACGAGTCGCCGCGACGAAGCGACGCGAGATCCTCCGTGAGCCGGGGCATCTCGACGACTGCAATGTTCGGCTGGGGCGTAACGGTGGATGCCACCCGTTCGAGCGTGGACTGGTCAATAAAATGGGTCGTACCGTGGGTGATGGGATGCTCGCCGACTCGGACGAATTCCTCGACGATGCGCAGGCCGGCATCGCGAGCAGCGCGCACGAGAACGGGCCCCTCAACGACGAAACACCCCGCCTCGTGACGCGCCTTCTTCTCGGAGAGAAGTTGGCGCAGCCGACGAACCGGGGTGCTCGTGAAACCGATGACTGACTGATTCAGTCGAGTGCTCCCTTTGCGGCAGCAACCAAACGACCGAATGCTTCGATGTCGTGCACGGCGAGATCGGCGAGGATCTTGCGGTCGACTTCGATGCCGGCGGCATTGAGGCCGGCGATGAAGCGGCTGTAGCTCATGTCGTGGATGCGGCATCCGGCGTTGATGCGCTGGATCCACAGACGACGGAACTCGCCCTTCTTTGCGCGCCGGTCGCGGAATGCGTACTGCCCCGACTTCATCACCTGCTCGTTGGCGGCGCGAGCCGAACGGCTCTTGTTGCCGTAGTAGCCCTTTGCGCGCTCGAGTGTCTGTTTGCGGCTCTTGCGGGCGTTCACCGCGCGCTTTACACGTGCCATTTCATTTACCTACCTTTTCAAAACTCTGTCAAAAACGTGAATACGGACCGTGCCGCTGATCAGCGCTCGGCAAGAAGACGCTTGATCTTCTTGGCGTCGCCGGGGTGGACATCGACGTCGCCAGCGAGGCGACGGGTGCGGCTGGAGGCCTTCTTCTCGAAGAGGTGCTGGCGCATGGCCTGCTGACGGCGCAACTTGCCCGTACCGGTCTTCTTGAAACGCTTTGCTGCTGTCTTACTTGTTTTCATCTTCGGCATGTGCTTCTCCTGACTCACTGACGATCTGTGTGTTTTCCGCCGGAACCGCAGGCGCACTGTCTGCGGCGGAATTCTCCGGCTTCTTTTCTGTCTTCTTGACTACCTTTTTTTCGGGGGCCAACACCATTGTCATGTTGCGCCCTTCCAGACGCGCCATGGTTTCGACTTTGACGGACTCACCCAACTGCGCAATCACGGCATCGAGAATCTTGGCTCCGAGTTCCGGGTGGGCCATTTCGCGCCCGCGGAACTGCAGTGTGACCTTCACCTTGTGCCCGTCTTCCAAGAAGTCGTGCATGTGACGCACCTTGGTGTCGAAGTCTCCCTTGCCGATCTTCGGCCGGAACTTCACTTCCTTGATGGTCACTTGCGATGTCTTCTTGCGGGACTCTTTGGCCTTTTGTGATTCCTCGTAACGGAACTTTCCGTAGTCCATGATGCGACACACGGGCGGACTGGCAAGCGGTGCGACTTCGACGAGGTCGAGGTCGGATTGCTTGGCGAGATCGAGGGCTTCAGGAAGGGTTTTGATTCCCAACTGGGTGCCGTCGGCGCCGATGAGGCGCACCTCGCGAGCCCGAATGCGATCGTTGTACCGCGGTTCGTTCTGCGCCGTAGCTATGGCCGTTCACTCCTGTGCAAGTGGCTGCTCCTCTTTGTTCGCGCCGTTGGATAGGTATCCCACACCGGGCACGCGCAAGGTCACGCCACACGGAGGATCTCCGTGAAACGGGACCCAGACGCACTCCCGAAGCGGGGTGGCTGGGTGGGGACCTCGACTCTGACGAGAAGCGGACCCACTTGGCCTGATTTGTGTTGTGAGGCTACAGGGCCAAACAGCCCCGTTGCACCATTAGCGTCGCTTCCCATGACGACAGACCCCGTGGCCCCGGGCAACCCCGAGAACGAAGACCTGATCGCCGACGCCGCAGAGGCCCTGGCCGAGTCCCGTCAGCGCCTGGCGGAGGTCCCCGCCGAGGTAGTGGTGGTCAACCACGTCATGGGCCTGTACGAGCTGGCGGCCATCCACCTCTCGGCCGAGCCACCCCGTCTTTTCGCAGCTGCTCTGGCCATCGATGCCGTGGCCTGCCTGGTGGAAGGCCTCGAAGGCCGACTGGGCGAAGAACAAGCCACCCTGAAGATGGCCCTCGACAACATCCGCATCGCCTTCGTGCAGATCAAAGACGCAACGTCTTCATAAACACAGACGCAACGTCTTCATAAACACAGACGCGACGTCTTCATGAACACAGACGCAACGTCTTCATAGCTTGACGACGCGGGCCGCCTCGGCCTTGCCGAAGCGAGTGACCGTGGAGAACTCCACCGCCTGCCCAACGGCTACGTCGCGGGTGCCGTCGGCAACCTCGATGCAGTGGAGAAGGTACGTCTCCCCCGTCGAACTTCGGACATATCCGAGGCCAGCCTGAGTGTCGAAGTCCACAACCTCACCCCTGAGTGTTCCCTCCACTGCAGGTGCGTCCGTGGCGGCATAGCGACGTGACATCGATGGCCTCAGTGGATGATCTTGCTGATGGGAAGCTCGAGCAGATCGGTTGCGCCGGCATCTTTCAATGCCGGAATGACCGTGTTGATGGTGCGCTTCTGCACCACCGACTCGACGGCGTAATCACCCGAGGCGAGGCGGCTCACCGTCGGTGACTTGGCCGATGGGAGAACGGCGAGCACCTTTTCGAAGTTCGCTTCGCTGACGTTGAGCTTCACCAAAACCTGGCCTCGGGCTTCGAGCGTGCCGTTGAGGAGCGTGTGAATCTGCTCCATCGCATGGCGCTTGGCGGGATTGGCCCACGACTCCGTGTTGGCGATGAGTTCCGTATAGCTGGTGAGAATGGTGTCGATGATGCGCAAACCCGCGGCCCGCAGTGCACGACCCGTTTCGGTGATGTCGACCACGCAGTCGGCGATGTCGGGAATCTTGGCCTCGCTGGCTCCGTACGACAGGCGCACGTCGGCCGTGATGCCCTTGTCTGCAAAGAAGCGTTTGGTCATCTCGGGGTACTCGCTGGTGACACGCACACCGTGGGGAAGATCCTCAGCCTTCTGTGCCGGCGAGTTGCCGTCGACAGCTACGACCACGCGCACGGGGTTGGAAGTGGCCTTGGAGTACTTGAGCTCACCCAGGCTGTGCACCGAGCTGCTGGTTTCTTCCACCCAGTCACGGCCGGTGATACCGAAGTCGAACAAACCCTCGGCCACGTACACCGGAATCTCTTGAGGACGCAGAATGCGCACTTCGACGATGCGGGGATCATCGATGCTGGCGCGATAGTCGACCGATGACGACCGTACGACGGTGAGGTCGGCCGCCTCGAACAGTTCGAGTGTGGCTTTTTCGAGAGATCCCTTGGGGAGAACGAGGCGAAGCACGTCGCAAGCCTACGGCGATCAGTGCTGCGTGGGCTCGCTATTTAGCAGCGCCAGTGCATGCGGCAATACGTCGATGATGGCTTCCAACTGCTCGACACATCCGCGGGGGCTCCCCGGCAGGGTGATGACGATGGCGCTTCCGGTCATACCGGCCACCCCACGCGACAAGCGGCCAAGAGGATTCACCGCACGCATGGCTTCAGCCAGACCCGGCGCCTCGCGATCGATGACGCGACGCGCACCCTCGGGACTCTGGTCGCGTGGCGCAAAACCCGTGCCACCGGTGGAGACCACAAGTCCGGCAAAGGCCCTTGTCATGTCGCCGAGTTCTCGCGCAACTTCGTCCGACCCGTCGGCGGTGACCCGGTGTTCAACCACATCGAAGCCCTTTTCATCGAGCATCGCCACGAGTGCCCGCCCCGAAGCATCGTCGCGGTGACCCGACATGACTCCGTCGCTGATGGTCAGCACCTTCGCAGGCCACTTGTGGTCTGTATTCCGGGAATCGGCACTCATGTGGATGCACCGTAGTCAGCGCCGAACATGTCACCAACGACTGGCTTGACGCCATTGCTCCAGTCCCGAGAGCTCATCACTTTCTTTCCTTCGGGCTGCACGTCGACCAACCGCAGCGCACCCTCTCCGCAGGCGACAACGACACCAGCCTTGCCCGCCTCGATGATCGAACCGCAAGGCCCGGTTCCTGACTCGACATCGGCGCGGTGGATCTTGAGACGTTGGCCCCGAAACGACGAGAAGGCGCCACCCAGGCGAATCACGCGTTGAATCCGGCTCGCCGATTGCATCCAATCGATACGCAACTCGTCGACACCGAGCTTGTCGGCATGGACCGGCAGGCCCTCCTGCGGAAGCGGGGCGGGAAATCCGTCTTTCAGCAACTTCACCAAAGCCCTTGCACCAAGCACTCCGAGACGGGAGCGCAGGGTGACAACATCCTCGTTGTCGTCGATTTGAGTCGGCTCGATGGCATAGACCCCGCCCGTGTCGAGGCCTTCTTCGATCTGCATGATGGCGGCTCCGGTTTCCGTGTCGCCGGCAAGGATGGCCCGCTCGACCGGTGCCGCGCCGCGCCAGCGGGGCAAGAGCGAGAAATGAAGATTCACGAGCGGAACGAGCGAGAGAAGCGGGTCTTTGATGATGCGCCCGTAGGCCACCACCACGCCGGTCACTCCGTCGACGCCGCGAGTTTCCAACCAAGCCACAATCTCGCCTGGTGTTTCGAACACGGGAAGGGCATTGTCCAGGGCAACCTTTTTCACCGGTGATGGTTCAGTGGCATTGCCACGGCCCCGACGCTTGTCTGGCCTCGTCACCACCGCGATCACGCGGATCGATGCAGCCAGCAACTCGTGAAGAACTTCTGCGGCGACTTCGGGAGTCCCGAAGAAGACAACCTCACGTGTGGCACAGGACGGCGCGACTCGCGGTGCGATGTGTGCCTACTTCAACTTGATGACGCGCGGCTCGACCGGCTTGCGTGACCGCGTGGTGCGCCCCGTGTCGGCAATCGGATCGTGGATGCGCCGGTACTCGGCCATCGCCTCGACACGCTGATCGGGGGTCATGCGCTCGAACATGAGCACACCCTGCAGGTGGTCGAGTTCGTGCTGGAAGAGTCGCGACAACAGTTCGTCGGCTTCCACGGTGACCTCTTCACCGGCCAGGTTGACACCCTTCATCAACACTTCCTTGGGGCGAATCATCTCGACGTACAGGCCGGGGATTGACAGGCAACCCTCTTCGTACACCCACTCACCCGATGACTCCACGATCTCGGGATTGATCAGCACCTCGGCGCCGTCACCGATGTCGTAGACAAACAACTGCTTTTGAATGCCGATCTGCGGTGCGGCCAAGCCGATTCCTGGAGCTTCGTACATGATGTCGAACATCTCGTCGGTGAGACGCACCAACTTGTCGTCGATTTTCTCGATGGCCATTGCCTGAGACTTGAGGACGGGGTCGCCGTAAGTGCGAATTTCGTGGGCCACGCATGCAAGGCTAGCGAGCGTGAACAGCCCGAACACTTCGGACTCGGCGTCGCACTACTTCGATGTCGACCCAGATGACCTCTCTCGGTTGGGTTCGGCACCACGCGAGGTGACCTGGCGCGCTCACGACAGACACCTGTCGGCGCAGTCAGATCGGGGCGTGTTCAGCTACGCGGGCCTCGACAAGGGAACCGCGGTCCTTTTCTCACTGACGCCAACGCCGCCTCCCGCCGGGACGTTTCTCGATCTCGGTTGTGGTTGGGGTTCCATCGCTCTGACCTTGGCCAACCTCTCGCCGGCGGCAACCGTGTGGGCGCTGGACGTCAACCCCCGCGCACGCGAACTCACCACGGACAATGCTGCGCGCATGGGGGCAGGGAACATCAAGGTGTGCGACCCCAGCGACGTGCCGGCCGACATCGAGTTCGACCTCATCTGGAGCAACCCTCCCATTCGCATCGGCAAAGAAGCACTCCACCAGATACTTCTCACCTGGCTCGGCAGATTGTCGGCGACGGGAGTCGCGTTCCTTGTCGTACAAAAGCACCTTGGTGCAGACTCACTCGCCGAATGGCTCACCCGCCAGGGCTATGTCGTGGAGCGCGCGGGGAGCAAAAAGGGTTTTCGCGTGCTGCGCGTGCGCGCTCAGTAGCGCGACGGATCCGTGTAGACGCGGGCGTGGGCCGTCCGCAACACATTGGTGAACTCGACGAACGAATCGACATCGTCGCCACGCACGAGAAACTCGCGATCGTTGACTTGGGCAACGGCAACACCGAGCGGCGGATGGGACAGCTCATTGGGAGGACTGTCGCCCACCACAACGCGCGCCATGTGACTGAACGGTGGCAGCGACAACTGGCGTCGTTTGTCCGCCTCTCCTTCGAGAATGCGCAATGGTTCGGGGTGCGCAAACTCGGCCACCAGCGAGTTGGTGGCGTCGTTCGTCTGAAGAATGACCCGACCATTGGTGGATCCCCGCAACGCACGCGATGCCAGGATCACGAGCGACCACGCGTGTTCTGCGGCACGGTAAGTGGGTGCAAAAACTTCATTGTCGAAGTCGAGAAACGCAACGACGTCGGCACTGGCAACGCGATGCAACAGCGCTTCGGTGCCAACGTAGACGTTGGCAGACGTGTTGGCAGCGGACTCGGTGGAACCGGTGACATCCCGCACGGGACGGTTGGCCGCGGCCTGAATCTCCTCCATGGCCCTTTGCACACCCTTGCGTGCCAGCACCAATGCGGCGCCGCCACACTTCTGACACACGTGCGGCCTGTGGTGAGCGCAAGCCGGACATTCGAGGTGCCCGTCTCCCATGTCACGCATGGCGGCATCGCACTTTTCGCATCGGGCAACCGCATGGCAGCCCTTGCATGTGAGCAACCGGGCACGGCCCTTCACGTTCAGCACACACGCAACAGTGCGGGCGGGATCGCGCAGTTCGGCAATGAGCGCCGATGACAACAGAGCACCCTTCGGGGCCTCTTCGTCACCGAGGCCGGTGAAGGGATCGACGATGTCGATGCGCGGCCAGTCGCCATCGTGTGGGGTGGGTCTCGCAATCCTTTCGGACCCGGCCCAACGCACTGCGGCAACAGTTGGCAACGGTGACACCAAGAGGCACGGAACACCGAGACGTGCCGCCCGCTCGATGGCGATGTCGCGTGCATGCCATGCGGGG
>JBILKS010000036.1:0-7774 GCA_044376595.1 Ilumatobacteraceae bacterium
AAACATGTCGAAACAGGCCTCCCGACCCCGTTCAACGTCGGGCAAGACCAAATCGGGGGCCACGTCGAAGTCCGCCCCCAAACGTGCGCCTCGCGAGCATGCCGCAGTGAAGGCAGCGGTGGGTGGCCGCGAAAACGAGTTCATCGGCATTGCGGTCACGGTTCTCGGGGTCCTGAGCGCCCTCGCCATCTATCTCGATGTCGCAGGTCCCTTGGGTGATGCCATCGACACGGGCCTCGGTTGGGTCGTGGGTCTCGGGCGCTTCTTGTTGCCGCCCGCACTTGTTGCTGTAGGTGTGGTGCTGATCCGTCGCCAAGAATCCGAGCATCGTCTGCGGATCACGGTGGGTGGCGTGGTCATTGTGGTCTCCGTACTTGGCCTCCTGCACCTGGCACGAGGAGCCGGCGAGATGACTGCCAGCGTCGATGCTCTCAAGCCTGCGGGTGGCTGGATTGGCGCCGCCATTGGGCAGCCCTTGCGCTCGTTGCTCAGCGTGGTGGGCGCCACGGTGGTTCTGTTGGCCGTTGGCCTTGGCGGAGTGCTCATCGCCACGGGAATGAGCCTGCCTCTTCTCATTCGTCGCGTTCGTGGCGGCATGAACACGGTCACTGCGCCGGCGGGCCGCGCGGCCAAGCGCGTGATGAGCGAGATTTCCACCGTCGCCGACGACGATGCCCTGCGCGCCGAGCAATCCGACACCCCGGCGTTCTTCGATCAGGAAGAACCACAAGCGACGCCAGAGCCCGGACCAGTCGACAACTCCCACGTCCCCGCCTTCGACCCCGGTGCACCCCGCCCGGCCCTCTACGACTTTGCTCAAGATGAACCGCCGGCGACGCCGAAGAAGAAGTCGCCCAAAAAAGAGACTCAGGCTGCTGCGCAAGAGGTTGTGTCCACCCCACAAGGTGACGAGTTGAACCTTGGGCCAGCAGCGCGTCGCGGAAGCTGGACTTTGCCGGCATCGCAACTCCTCGCAACGACGCCGTCGCAGGCAGTCGACAAGGCGGCAGTGGAAGAACGAGGACGCCTCCTCGAATCTTCGCTCGCGTCGCACGGTGTCGACACCAAACTGGTGGGCATGACCGTGGGGCCCACGGTCACCCGTTACGAGCTCGAGCTCGGCTCGGGAGTCAAGGTCGCCCGCGTCACCAGCCTCGATCGCGACATTGCCTACGCCATGGCAGCCACTGACGTGCGCATTCTTGCTCCCATCCCGGGGCGTTCGGCAATCGGTGTCGAAGTCCCCAACACTTCGCGACAGCTGGTGTCGCTCGGCGATCTCATGACATCGCCCGAGGCCAAGGCCGCTACCCATCCGCTCGATGTGGCGGTGGGCAAGGACATCGCCGGTCGCGCCGTGTTCATGAACCTGGCCACCACACCGCACCTTCTCATCGCCGGAGCCACCGGTGCAGGCAAGTCCAGCGGTCTGAACTGCATCATTACCTCGTTGCTCATGCGCACCACCCCCGAGCAAGTGCGTCTCATTCTGATCGACCCCAAGCAGGTGGAAATGGGTCAGTACGGTCGTTTGCCACACCTTCTCACCCAGCCCGTCACCAATCCGAAGAAAGCCGCCAACGCGCTCGGTTGGGCTGTGAAGGAAATGGAACGGCGCTACGACCTGCTGGTCGAGGTCGGCTTCCGTGACATCGGCGGATACAACGCTGCCTACGACCGTGGCGATCTGGTGCCCGAACCGGGGACCGACAAGGAATACGAACGGTTGCCCTTCATCGTGGTCGTCGTCGACGAGTTGAACGACCTCATGATGGTTGCGGCCCGCGACGTCGAAGACTCCATCACACGTATCGCACAGAAGGCGCGCGCAGTGGGCATCCACCTCATCATCGCCACGCAGCGGCCCAGCGTCAACGTCATCACTGGCGTGATCAAGGCAAACATTCCCGCACGCATGGCCTTCGCTGTCTCCAGTCTCACAGACAGTCGGGTGATCCTCGATCGGCCCGGAGCCGAAAAATTGGTGGGTAAAGGCGACATGCTTCTGCTCCCCGGAAACACCAACATCGCACAACGTGTGCAGGGCTCGTGGGTGACCGAAGAAGAAGTGCGTGCCGTGGTGGCGCACTGGCGCCGTCAGGCACCCGAAGTCGTGTATGTCAGTGGCATCGAGGGCGAGGCGGGTGCGTCTGGTGGCGGGGGAGTCTTCGGCGGAAGCACCGGCGACGACGATGACGACGAACTCTTGAAGCAGGCCATCGAGTTGGTGGTTACCTCGGGGCTCGGGAGCACGTCGATGTTGCAGCGCAAGTTGAAGGTGGGCTTCGCGCGCGCCGGTCGTCTCATGGACCTTCTCGAACAGCGTGGGGTGGTGGGACCGGGTGAAGGTTCCAAGGCTCGTGCTGTGCTCATGTCCATCGAGGAATACGAGCTTCTGCAGCAGAGCGGTCAATAGTCGTCTCGCTAGGCTGAGCCGGTGTCTGCGCAGCCCACCGAATCCACTTTCTACGTGGAGACCCTCGGCTGTCCGAAGAACGAGGTGGATTCCGAAAAGATCATCGGAATGCTGTCCTCCGACGGTTTGCTTCGTGTCGACGACGCATCGCGGGCTGATGTCGTGGTGGTCAACACCTGTGCCTTCATCGAAGATGCCCGTCGCGAAAGCATCGACACGATTCTTGCACTTTCCGATCAACGCAAAGATGGCGCACGGATCATTGTCACCGGCTGCATGGCCGAGCGTTACGGCGACGAACTCGCGGCCGAACTCCCGGAGGTCGACCAAGTTGCTGGTTTCGGCGTGCCGGTGGAGTTGGGTCGCAAACCCCTTGGTCTCGGCGTAACTCCGGTTCCGAACTTCGATCTGCTCAATCTTCCTCGACCGCGCTCACTCGCTCCGTGGGCCTACGTGAAGATCGCCGAAGGTTGCGATCGAAACTGCGGTTTTTGTGCGATCCCCTCTTTTCGTGGCCCGCAGCGCAGCCGTGACATTTCGTCGATTCTCACCGAGGTCGAGCAGTTGCAGGTCAAGGAAATCGTCCTTGTGGCGCAGGACCTCGCCAGTTACGGCAAGGATCGTCCCGACGAACTCGGCGCCGGCTCCATTGTTCCCTTGGTCAGGTCGGTGTCCGAGATGGTCGAGCGAGTGCGCCTCTTGTACCTGTATCCCAGCGATCTCAGCGACGAACTGATTCACGTGATCCTTGATTCGGGTGTCCCTTATTTCGACTTGTCGTTGCAGCACGTTTCCAAGCCGTTGCTGCGCAAGATGCGCCGGTGGGGCGATGGTCAGCGGTTTCTCGATCGCATCGCCGACATCCGCCGGCATCAGGCTGACGCAGTGTTTCGCAGCAACTTCATTGTGGGTTACCCGGGTGAAACCGAGGCCGACCACGATGCATTGTTGTCGTTCGTGCAAGAGGCAGAACTGGATTGGTGCGGTTTCTTCACGTACAGCGCCGAAGACGGCACCTATGCGGCAACTCTCCCCGAGCAGGTACCGGCGGGCCTTGCCCGTGAACGACACGCCGAACTTCAAGAAGTGCAAGACGAGATCACAGCCGCCAAACGTGACAACGAAATGGGCACCGTGCATCGAGTACTGATCGATGCTCCCGGCAGTGCGAGGAGTCACCGCGAAGCACCCGAGATCGACGGTGTCGTGCAAGTCAACGAATCCCTGACAGTGGGAGAGTTCTACGAAGTGGAAATTGTCGATGCTCTGGGTCCGGATCTCATCGGGGAAGTTGTGAGTGGGGCGGCCGGCAACGGGCGCAGTGGTCGGCAATAGGCATGCCTGTCGATCCCAACGCCATTGCTACGTGGGCCAACATGGTCACGGTGGGCCGCATCCTGGTGTCGCCCATCTTGTTTGCGCTGATCCCGAGCGACACTAACGGCTCGTGGGTTGCCTTTGCAATGTGGTTCTTGTTGTGTTTCAGCGACGGCTTCGACGGCTACTTGGCTCGTCGGCATGGGGCCACCAAGTCCGGAGCCTTTCTCGACCCGCTGGCCGACAAGGTTCTGGTGTTGGGAGCCATGTTCACGCTTGTCAGCCGTGGTCTTTTTCCCCTGTTGCCGGTGTGCATCATTGCCGCCAGGGAGGTGGCAGTGAGCATCTACCGCGTCATGGTGGGATCCAGGGGCGTCTCCGTACCGGCAAGCAAACTCGCCAAGATCAAGACTGTGAGCCAGCAGTTCGCTGTCGCATTCGCCCTCATCCCGGTCACCGTCAACGATGCAACGTGGACCTGGGAGACATTGTTGTGGCTGTCCGTGGTTCTCACGGTCATCAGTGGCACGCAGTACGCGGTGCAGGCTGTCAAGCACCGGCAGTTCTCACGTCTGTCTCGAGGATGATCAGCCGTGAGGTGTGACGTTCTCGCTGTCGGAACCGAGCTGTTGCTCGGGCAGATCGTCGATACCAACTCATCGTGGATCGGCGAACAGTTGGCGGCACACGGTTTGTCGTCGCATCTGCAGGTCAAGGTGGGCGACAACATCGAGCGCATCACTGCGGCCTTGCGATCGCTGCTGCTCGAAGCCGATGCCGTGATCATGTGCGGCGGTCTCGGACCCACCCACGACGACCTCACGAGAGACGCCATCGCACGGGTGATGGGCGTCGAACTCGAACACAATCAAGAAGTCGCCGACGTGATCGCCGAGCTGTTCTCTTCGCGTGGTCGGCGGATGCCCGAGAACAATCTGCGACAAGCGCAGGTTCCCAAGGGGGCCACCGTCATTCCTCAACGACGTGGAACTGCTCCGGGCCTCGTGTGTCCGGTGGGTGCCAAGGTCATCTACGCAGTGCCCGGCGTGCCCCACGAAATGCACGAGATGATGCAGCGCGCCATTCTTCCCGACTTGGTGCGTCGCAGTGGCCGAACCGCAGTGATCCGCAGTCGGGTTCTGCGCACGTGGGGCGAAAGCGAAAGCGGCCTCAACGAGCGCCTCGCAGGAATCATCGACGAGCTCGACAGCCGCCCCGACCCGTCGGCGCCGACACTGGCGTTTCTCGCCAGCGGATGGGAGGGGATCAAGGTCCGTCTGACGGCCGCGGGTGAGTCCGACAACCAGGCCAACGAGATTCTCGACAACTGGGAAGTTCGTATTCGCGAGGTGGTTGGCGATCTGGTGTTCGGTGTCGACACCGACACGATGGAGTCGGTGGTGCTCGACATGTTGGCTGCGGGCGGGGACACTCTCGCCGTTGCCGAATCGGTGACGGGGGGATTGGTCACCGGGCGGCTCACCAACATCCCCGGTGCCAGTCGTGTGTTGCGCGGGGGAGTGGTGAGTTACGCATCCGACGTGAAATCTTCCGTACTCGGCGTTCCCGAGGGTCCCGTGGTGACCCGCGAGGCGGCAATCGCCATGGCAACCGGTGTGAAACGTGCACTGTCGGCAAGCGTTGGCCTTTCGCTCACGGGAGTGGCTGGCCCCGACGAGCAAGAGGGTCAGCCCGTTGGGACCCTGTGGGTAGGCATCGCATTGTCAGACGGCAGTGCAGATGCCGTCCAGTTTCGGTTGCCTGCAACACGTGACCAGATGCGACAGATGTCTGTGATCAGCGCGCTGAGCGCACTGAGGCAGCGTTATGCAATGTCGCGCAACGCGTTGTAGAGAGACTGCGTGTAGGCGCTGAAGTCGAGCATTTCGAGTTGCGTCTCGAAGCACTCGAGCAGTGAAAGTCCGAGGGGCAACGATTGGCCGCCGCGGGCGAGCAAATCGACAATCACGTCGTCGACATTGTGGTCGCGACTGATCAGGTGCTTGTACCGCGGTGCGCCCGATGCGTGGAGGGTCCGCAGTGCGTCGCGAGGCTCGGTTCGGGTGCGCGCCGCCAAGTACGTCTCCAAACGAAACTGACGCCAAGCGCGGCGCGACGGCGTGACGCCCAGGTGATACACGCGATTCAGTGCCTCGGGTACTTCGCCCGAGATGGTTCCCCATTCGGTGACCTCTTGGGTGCCGGCAATGGCGCCGTTGAGGAGTGTGCCCAACGTGTCGATGATGAGTTGATCTTTGGTCTCGTAGCGGGTGTACACGGCACCGCCAGTGAGTTTTGCGCGTCGTCCGATGCGCGACACCGTTGTGCGCTCGTAACCGGCGCGACCAATCACGTTTGCGGTGGCCACGATGAGGGCGTCACGCAATGGTTCGCCGGTGCCGGGTTGAACCTCGAAGTGATGCACCACGTTGGGAAGTTCGATTTCGAGATTGTTGGACGGCCGTTTGTCTGCGGGGTTGGTCGTGCGCAATGCCGAACTGATCAGAGAAAATACGCTTTCCCAATTTGTCAGTCCGGGCTCGGCGAAGCTGTAGATGGCGGCACCGGCGATGGTGGCGAATGCGACCGAAGCCAACACGCGCTGATCCGGTTGAGCCGAGGCATGCAAGCCCCACTTTTCGGCCCATGAAGAAAACTCGTCGCTGATCTCCTCGCCGAGGACGTCGTTGCGTCGCCCGACGATCAATGCTTCACATCCGAGTGACACTTCTGGCGTTGGCGAAGTGAGTTGCCGCGTGACCTCTGCCAGGCCCGGACCAACTTCGTCGGTGAGCATGGCGGCCATGGCGGCAGACATGAGATCGAACGTGGGTTGGCGCAGGCGTTCGGTCCACAAAGCTGCAACAAAGTCGTCGGCGTCTTCGTAGCGACTGTAGATCGCGCCACTGGTGAGCCCGCAGCGCCGCACGACCGAGCGCAGAGCAATGCGATCCAGGCCGAACTCGAGGGCTTCCGCAACACCGGCATCGAGAATCAGGGCATCGTTGTGTTGCGAGGATTTGGACCTGGCGCGGGGCTGCAATGGCACGCTCTTTGTCTATCAGCCGTGTGCTTCGACCGGCATTCGGTACGATTCGGGGTCACGCAAGTGTCTGTTTGGCCCCCGTAGCTCAGTTGGATAGAGCAACGGACTTCTAATCCGCAGGTCGCATGTTCGATTCATGCCGGGGGCACGGAAACGAGTTTTTGGTCGTCGATGACGTAGCCTAGGAAACGTGAATTTCAAGAAGGGCGATACCGTCATCTATCCCCAACACGGGGCTTGCATCGTCCACGGAATCAAGAAGATGAAGGCCTTCGGGTCGACCCAGGAATATCTCATCTTGAAAACCGTCATCAACGAAATGACACTGTCCGTGCCAACTTCGCGTGCCGCCGATGTCGGTGTGCGTCCACCAGTGTCACCCGACGAACTCGAAGACTTGGTGTCCGTGCTGTCCAAGGCCGATCCGCGGGTGCCTTCCAACTGGTCACGTCGATTCAAGAACCACCAGGAAAAGTTGAAGAGCGGCGACGTGTACCAAGTTGCCGAAGTCGTGCGCAACCTTGCTGCACGTAATCGCGACGCTTCGTTGTCGGCTGCCGAGCGCACCATGTACGACCGCGCGCGCATCAATCTGATCTCGGAAATCGCTCCCGCCCTCAAGGTGTCCACCGAAGAAGCCGAGGCATTTCTCGACGATGCGTTGGCCAAGGGTGTCCTGAAACCACCGAAGGTCGCAAAGAAGGCCGCCGCCAAGCCCGCGGAAAAGAAGCCCAAGGCCGAGGAAGACGACTTCTAGAGGTTTCATGGCAACGGGCTCCACTCTCACGCGCGAGCAGTTGACATCTCTCATCACCAGTGGCCAGGTCGACACCGTGGTCATGGCGTTTCCCGATCTCTTCGGTCGGTTGGTGGGCAAACGCACCACAGGGCGTTTTTTCCTCGAGCACGTCGCTGATGCCGGAACCGAGAACTGCGACTACCTCATTGCCTGCGACATCGAGAACAATCCGGTTCCTGGGTATCGCTTCGCCAGT
>JBILKS010000038.1:0-7612 GCA_044376595.1 Ilumatobacteraceae bacterium
GCCGTTCGACGTCCGGCTCTGCTAGGCCTCATCCGCGAGTTGAACCGCCTGGATGTCAAGTTGGCCGACGCCGTGGTGGCCAAGATGCAGCCACTCGTCGACCTCGCGGCCGCATACATGGACCGAGAGATGGAAGCCGGTCGTCTGCGACGTGCGGACTCTCGCCTTGTTCTCGCCTTCGCCTACTCGACAGTCGTGGGTATCGCGAGTGAGCCGGTGTTGCTGCGCGCCGTGGGATGGGAGCCGAGCGTTCAGGCGCTGCGTACGTTGCGTCGCGAGTTACTTGGTTACCTGCGTGCTGCGCTTGCGCCGTGAGTGGCGTTCGCGTGCCAGATCCACGAGCTGGTCGATGAGCGATGCGTAACCGAGTCCGGTTGCCTCCCACATCTTCGGATACATCGATATCGGCGTGAAGCCGGGAATCGTGTTGACCTCGTTGCACAAAAAGCCGCGACCATCGGGTTCGAAGAAGAAGTCGACCCGCGCCATTCCCTCGCAACGCAGGGCCGTGTAGATGCGCACGGCAAGCGCGCGCACCTCGGTGATGCGTTGGTCATCGAGCAGTGCGGGTATGTGCAACTGGGCACTGTTGTTGACGTATTTGTCTTCGTAGTCGTAGAAGTCGCTGCCGGGAACGATTTCTCCGGGCAGCGATGCCTGCGGGTCCGTGTTCCCGAGAACTGCGACTTCGATCTCGCGGCCAGCGATGGCCTCTTCGCAGACCACCCATTCGTCGTAAACGAATGCGTGGTGAATCGCCGTGAGTGCTTCGTCTCGGGTGGTTGCTCTGCGCACGCCGACGGACGAACCCATATTGGCCGGCTTGACGAACATGGGGAGGTTGATGTCGGCAACGATGTTGTCGATGTGCGAGTCGGTGAAGTTGGTCTCGCGAACGGCAACGAACCTGGGCTGGGGAAGGCCTTCGGCCCGCAACACTTGCTTGGCCATCGTCTTGTCCATGCACAATGAGCTCGCCAACACACCCGAACCCACGTAGGGGATGTTGGCCAACTCGAGCATTCCCTGAATCGTGCCGTCTTCGCCCAAGGGGCCGTGAAGAAGCGGGAGCACCACCGAGTCGGGGCGGATGAGGCCGGGCAAAGCGGTGGGATTCCCGCGGGCAATCAAGCGACCACTTGCAAGTGCTTCGGGCGACGAGTCGGCGAGGAACCAACTGCCCTCGCGATCGATACCGATCGCCGTGATGTCGTAGGCCGATGGATTGGCTGCCGCGATGACGTGTGCCGCAGTCACGCAACTCACGTCGTGTTCGGCAGACTCCCCACCGAAGAGCACGATGAGATGCGTCTTGTGGCTCATTGCATATTGACGGTACACGCCGAGCGGTATCGTCGCCATATGCGGATACCCCTGGGCGAGGCTGCGCGCTGGCTCGATGCACGTCTCGTGTCCGACAATCCCGATGCGGCAAGTGTCGTGGCTCGGAATGTTTCGTACGACTCGCGGTCGATACTTCCCGACGAACTGTTCGTTGCCGTTGTCGCACAGCGTGACGGTCACGATTTTGTTGATGCCGCAGGCCTTGCGGGCGCGGCGGCGGTGCTGGTCTCGCGGGAGATTCCCAACTGTCGTGTGCCGCAAATCGTCGTGGCTGACACAGGAGCCGCTCTGACATCGTTGGGTGCGTGGGCGCGACGGGAAATGGCGCCGCGGGTGGCCGGACGTGTGGTGGGAATCACCGGCTCGGTGGGAAAGACGACCACGAAGGACTTCATTGCCGCCGCGTTGTCGGCGCGCTACGTGGTCGGTGCCAGTGAGAAGTCGTTGAACAATGACCAAGGCGTGCCCGTGACGTTGTTGAACGCACCCGACGATGCGGCTGCCGTAGTGGTGGAAATGGGGATGCGGGGTTTTGGCGAGATCGCCCGTCTAGCGACGCTGGTGCAGCCAGACATCGCTGTCATCACACGTGTGGGTGAGGCGCACAGCGAACGTGTGGGCGGCATCGAGGGAGTTGCGCAGGCCAAGGGTGAACTCGTTCGCGCGATCGGACCACTGGGGAGCGCAGTGTTGAACGCCGACGATCACCGTGTTGCGGCGATGGTGAAACTGACCCCCGGTCGATCGTTCACGTACGGAACTGCCGATGACGCACACATGCGCATCGACAACATTGCCATTGCCAACGGAAACGGAATCGCCTTCACATACGACTCCGAGTGGGGAAGCGGGTCGTGTCGACTGCCGGTCCCGGGGGCGCACATGGCCATGAATGCGGCCGCCGCTTTGTTGGTGGCCGCATTGTGCGGGGTGTCACTCGGTGATGCTGCTGCCGCGCTGGCGGAGAGTCGAATGTCGCCCATGCGGATGGCAGTGCATCACATCGCCAACGCCACGCTTCTCGATGACACCTACAACGCCAGTCCGACATCGGTGATTGCGGCGCTCGAAACAGTGGCGTCGTTGCCGGGAACCTCACGTGTGGCCGTTCTGGGGGTCATGGCCGAGGTGGACAATGCGCCAGCCGAGCATCGACGTGTGGTGCAACGTGCCACAGAGTTGGGTATTCGGGTTGTGGCCTACGGGACTGATCTCTACGGAACGGAAGTGATCGATACGTACGAGCAGGTGGCATCGTTCGTGAGTCGCCTGCCCGATGGTGCGGTGGTCCTGCTGAAAGGCTCGCGGGTTGCCGGCCTGGATCAGGCCGTGCGTTTAGTTCTCGGCTGAGTTTTCGGCTGATTCAACCGAAGCGCGGGCGTCGAGTCGCTCGATGTTGCACCAGTACGCAAGGAACGCCGCCCAAACGGCTCCGCCCAACAGCACCCAGCGCGCACCGATGGCATCGATCACCGGCCCGAACACGAGGTTGCCGATCGGCACAGTGCCGCCGAAGGCCATGAACCACAGCGCCATGACGCGGCCTCTCTCGTTGGGGGCCAGGCGCGACTGGATGATGGTCATCATCGAAGTGGTGGTGCCGAAGTAGGCGATGCCGAGAAAGAAGCCGACGATGAACGCGGGTATCGGCCCGCGAACCACGGCAAAAGCGGCGAGGAACACCGCAAATGCGCCGAAGCCACGCCGGACGAGCGTGCGCTTGTCGGCCTCCACCAGGACCGTACCGATGGCCAGACCGCCGAGTGCTGCTCCGAGGCCCCAGGTGGCATAGAGCCATTTGTACGAAGCCGAACTCTCGTCGACTCCGAAGTTGAGTCGGGCAACGGCGGGGAAGAGTCCGACGTAGGGCAGCGACAGAAATGAGAAAGTTGCGAGCGAGAGAAGCAGTCGGTTGATCACCGGACGTTGTCGTGCAATTTTCAGACCGGTGGTGAACTGTCGCCACCCTGGCTCGCTTGCCACCGGTGCGAGATGGGGGAGGTGCACCCGGGTCAGAGCGAAGATCACAAACAAGTAGGTGAGCGAGTTGAGGAGGAAGAACTGCGCGGTGGAGACACCCCACGCCGACAGCACCGCCACGATGATCGGCCCGATTACCCGTGAGCCGTTGATGACGGTGGAGTTGAGCGAGATGGCGCCGGGCAGATCTTCCGGCGGAACCAACGTGGGCAGTGAAGCGGACCACGCCGGTGCATTGAGGGCATTGCCGATGCCCACGCCCAACTGCATGAGGAAGAGCAACCAGATTGCGGCATCGTTGGCTGCCAGCGGAAACAGCATGAACGAGAAAACCAACTGCACCGATTGCGTACTGATGAGCCATTTGCGTCGGTCGAACTTGTCGGCAATCACTCCGGCGGGAATGGAGAGAACAAGCAGTGGTCCGAGTTGGGCGAAGATGAGCAGGCCAACCAACGAAGCTCGGCCGGTGCGGTTGTACACGTAGGCCGGTAGCACCACGTTCTGCATCCATGTGCCCACGTTGGACATGAAGGATCCGGTGAACATCAGCCGGAAAGGACGCGAAGCAAGCGCCGCTCTGGCACTGCCAGGGCGATGCTTGTGGGGCTCAGTCATGGTCGTTCATGCCGACCACAACCGCGAGCCACGTGGGAGCTGGGACGTGAATCAGGAGTTCAGAATGTCGGCGTACAACGGCAACACCTGGGCGGGTCCGCTGAGCAGGAACGTGGTGATGCAGGTTTCCTTCCATCGGGCCACTTCGTCCTTGATCTTGTCGATCGGGCCGACAAGTGCCACGTCTTCGACCATCTGCAGGGGAATGGACGCCGCGGCTTCGTCCTTTTTGCCGGCCAGGTAGAGGTCTTGCACTTTCAGTGCGACATCTTCGTATCCCATGCGGGCAAACACCTCGAAGTGGAAGTTGGCCCCACGCGCGCCCATGCCTCCTGCGTACAACGCGAGGAAGGGTCGCACGAAATCGGCGCACTTCTCGGCGTCGTCGCCCGGGATGATCATGATCGTTGCGGCAACATCGAATCGGTCGGCCTTGTTGGCCTCGCCACTTTTGGCGAATCCCTCGTTCAGGCACTGACGGTAGAAGGCATCTTCTTTCGGCGAGAAGAAGAGTGGCAACCAGCCGTCGCAGATCTCGCCCGACAACGCCACGTTCTTCGGGCCCTCGGCGCCGAGGTAGATGGGGATCTCCTTGCGAAGCGGGTGAATGGTGCTCTTCAGTGGCTTGCCGAGTCCGGTGCCTCCGTCGGAGAGCGGCATGTCGTAGAACGCACCATGGAAGTCGACGGGCTTTTCGCGGCGGATGATCTCGCGTACCACTTCGATGTATTCACGTGTGCGCGCCAAGGGCTTGGGGTAGGGCTGGCCGTACCAACCTTCGACAACCTGTGGGCCCGATGCGCCGAGACCGAGGATGAATCGACCGTTGCTGAGGTGATCGAGTGTCATGGCGGCCATGGCGGTGGCGGCTGGTGTGCGCGCGCTCATCTGCACGATCGACGTGCCGAGCCTCACGTTCTGGGTCTGCGATCCCCACCACGCGAGGGGAGTGAGTGCGTCGCTGCCGTAGGCCTCGGCGGTCCAGACGGAGTCGAAGCCGAGACGGTCTGCTTCCTTGATGCCTTCGAGGGCGCCCGCAGGCGGGCCACTTCCCCAATAACCGGTGTTGTAGCCGAGCTTGATGTTTTTTCCCTGAGACGCCATGACCCGACGATATGCGACGGAAGCGCTTCTCGCCGTACCGTGAACCCGGCCTGTCGGAGTGCCCTACGTGAGTGCCTTACGTGAGTGCGTCGGCAGGTGCGAGGTGGGCGAGGCCAAGGGCCTCGGCCACCGGTGCATTGGTGACATGGCCTCGGGCGGTGTTGAGACCGAAGGCAATCGACGGATCTTTCGTCACGGCACCGAGCGCACCACGCGATGCCACTTCGATGATGTACGGCAGGGTGGCGTTGGTGAGCGCATACGTGCTGGTGTGCGGTACCGCCCCGGGCATGTTCCCCACGGCGTAGTGCACGACGCCGTGCTTTTCGTACGTGGGGTGGGTGTGGGTGGTCTCGCGGCTCGTTTCGATGCAGCCGCCTTGATCCACCGCCACATCGACGATCACGGCACCCGGTTTCATGGTGCGCACCATGTCTTCGCTCACCACCACGGGAGCACGGCCGCCGGCCACCAGCACGGCACCGATCACCAGGTCGGCTTCTGCCACCGAACGTTCGACGGCGCCCCGGTTGGAGGCAAGCGTCATGATGCGGCCTTTGTGGATCTGGTCGACGTAGCGCAGGCGATCGAGGTTCTTGTCGAGGAGGACCACCTCGGCCTCCATGCCGGCGGCAATCCATGCCGAGTTCCACCCCACGTTGCCGGCACCAAGCACCACCACGCGTGCCGGACGCACACCGGGTGCCCCTCCCATCAACACGCCTCGTCCTCCGTGGGTGCGCTCGAGGAAGTGAGCGCCCATCTGCGGAGCGAGACGACCTGCGACTTCGCTCATCGGAGCCAGCAGCGGAAGTGCTCCCGAGCTGTTCTGGACGGTCTCATAGGCAAATGCCGTGGTGCCGGCGGCAAGCAGCGCCTTGGCGACGTCGGGATACGCGGCAAGGTGGAGGTACGTGAACAGGGTGAGGTCGGACCGCAGGTAGCCGAACTCCTCGGCCTTGGGCTCTTTGACCTTGACCACCATGTCGCAGGCCCAGGCGTCGGCCGCAGTCGGGACGATGTCGGCGCCGGCGGCCACGTAGTCGGCATCGGTGATTGAAGCACCCGCTCCGGCATTGGTTTCGACGTACACATTGATCCCGAGGCGCTCGAGCTCACGAACTCCGTCGGGTGTCATGGCCACGCGTCCCTCGGACTCCTTTACCTCGCGGGGAACGCCGACGGTCGTGATGTTCGTTGATGTAGACGTTGGCGTTGACGATGTGGTTGGCGTTGACGAAGTCGCTGGTGATGTCATGCGTTCTTTTTACTCTTTTGGGGAACTCTTTTTTCGGCGTGTGGCAGGATGAAGGGATGAAGACTTTTCGGAATTTCATCGACGGTCAGTTCGTTGGCGCCCAGAGTGGAGAAACGACCGACGTCATCAATCCGGCCACCGGAAAGGTGTACGCCACTGCAGCGCTGTCTCGGGACGCCGATGTCGATGCGGCGATGCGAGCAGCCGAAAAAGGCTTCGACGTATGGCGTGACGCCACGCCGTCCGAGCGTTCGCTGGCGCTCTTTCGTATCGCTGATGCCATCGAAGCACGCAGCGAAGAACTGATTGCCGCCGAAGTGGAGAACACCGGAAAGCCGGTGAGTCTGACCACCAGCGAAGAGATCCCGCCGATGGTCGACCAGATTCGCTTCTTTGCCGGTGCCGCTCGTCATCTTGAAGGCAAGAGCGCGGGCGAGTACATGCGCAACATGACGTCGATGATTCGCCGGGAGCCCATTGGCGTGTGTGCCCAGGTTGCGCCCTGGAACTATCCGATGATGATGGCGGTGTGGAAGTTTGCGCCGGCAATCGCCGCGGGTAACTCCATCGTGCTGAAACCGTCGGATACCACACCGGCAACCACCACGATCCTTGCCGAGATCGCCGCCGAGTTTTTGCCGCCCGGCGTGTTCAACGTGATCTGCGGCGACCGTGACACCGGACGAGGGATGGTGTCGCACCCGGTTCCCAGTCTCGTGTCGGTCACGGGCAGTGTGCGCGCGGGTATGGAGGTGGCCCAGGCCGCGGCAACCAGCCTGAAGCGCGTGCATCTCGAACTCGGTGGCAAGGCCCCGGTCATCGTGTTCGACGACGCCGACATCGAAGCAGCCGCCGCGGGAATCGCCACGGCCGGATTGTTCAACGCCGGCCAGGACTGCACCGCCGCCACACGCGTGCTGGCCGGCCCGCGCGTGTACAAAGATTTCGTCGCCGCACTCACCGAGGCGGTTGGTGGCTCGAAAACCGGCCAACCAAACGATCCCGACGTGCTGTACGGCCCGCTCAACAATCTGAGTCAGTTGGCCCGCGTGGCCGGATTCGTCGAGCGCGCTCCCGGGCACGCAACAGTCAATACGGGCGGAGCGAAGGTCGCCGGTGACGGCTACTTCTATTCACCCACCGTGGTGTCGGATCTGCGACAAGACGACGAGATGATCCAAAACGAGATCTTCGGTCCCGTGCTCACGGTGCAGCAGTTCACCGACGAAGACGAAGCACTGCGCTGGGCCAACGGTGTGGAGTACGGCCTTGCGTCGTCGGTGTGGACCAGAGATTTCGGCCGGGCCA
>JBILKS010000039.1:0-7550 GCA_044376595.1 Ilumatobacteraceae bacterium
AAGCGAGTATTCGTGGCTGCAGTTCTCTTGGCCATCGGTGATGGTGACGAACACGATGTCGTCGTGCTGATCTGTGGGACGCGTGTCGGTTGCCTGGCGTTCACGGATTCGGGCGATGAGCCGACCTGTCGCGTCGAGCAATGGCGTGGAACCACGTGGGATGAACTCTTTTGCGCTGAGTCGCGGCACATCGGAAATGCCAACTGCATCGTGGATGATTTCCTGCGAGTTTTCATCGTCGAACTGCACCAGAGTGACCTTGGCGTCGAGCCCATTTTCGAGCTGGTCCTTGAGGAACTGGTTGTATCCACCGATGACATCTGTGGCAATGGATTCCATCGATCCGGAACGATCGAGCAGAACGACAATGTGGGTGAGCCGAACGCTTTCGGGAGTGGAAACGGGGGTTTGCGTCGAGGATTCGGTCATGAGGGCTCCTTTCGGGGGCCGATTAGGGATACTTCTACCCTAAAGAGGGGGTGTGACATGGTCGATCGCGGCGAGGAACTCGGGGATCCCCACGGGCTATGGCGCCTTCGGCTGAAGCTTTCTGCGGAATCTGATCGGCGGGTTCATGTACTTGGCTTTTCCGGCTCGATACAAACGGGCCGGCCTACCCGGCTCACTTTCGTAGCTCACCACTTCGTCGAGGGCATGAACGAAGTCCTTGGCCGACTCCACCTTGCGCCGGAAGTTGGCGGGATCCACCTTGTCGAGCACGAATGCCTCGTAGACCCAGCGGAGTTCCGACAGGGTGAACTCGTCCCGGCAGAACTTCAATGCAATGGGTGTGTCTTCCAATTGTTGGCGCGCAACCCGGCGGGCATCACGAAGAATGGTGCGGTGATCGAACTCCAGGATCGGACGATCGCGCAACACTCGGTACGACATGAACTGAGCACCGTCCGAGTGCTCTTCCGGAGCGGGTGTCTCGGGGTCGGGGATGAGGGCTGCGTAGGCGACGGATATGGAGCGCCAACGTGAGTCGCGGCCGGGCTTGCCATACGTGCCAACTTGAATCAGGTCGGCCTTGGAGAGCGTGAGGCCCGTCTCACGCTTCAGTATCCGTAGAGCCGTGTCGGGAAGGTCCTCGCCCTCCCCCACCAAACCACCGGGGAGAGCCCACTTGCCGGGTTCGGCATCAGGACGGTGCATCACCAGGGCCTGCAAACGATGTTTGGGTTCGAGGCCCTTCTCCCTGCTGACGGTGAGAACAGCCGTGTCCACGTACACGTAGAAATCTGGCTGGATGGGGCGTTTGGCATTCATCGCAACGATTCTGACATCTTTTCTGCCTCGATTTGGTGCATTTCCACCCGAATCGCGGAAAATTTAAAATGCTATAGTTGCAGATCTACCTTATTCGTGTGACACCCCTTGGTCATACTGGTCAGGCAGCAATATCCAGCAACAACTTCACCTTTGGAGGATGAATGACCCAGACACTCACCATGCAGCCCCTGTCCGCCCGTCAGTTGACCCCAGCCCAAATGCACCGGGCCATCGGCAGTCTGTTGGGGGCCGCCATCGGGGATGCGTTGGGTGCTCGGTTCGAGTTCGGTCCTGCCGGTCAGTGGTCGGCGGCATTCCCTGTCCCCCTTCTGGTGGGCCACGGCGAGATGATTGGTGGTGGGCACTTCGGTTGGAAGCCCGGCGAGTTCACCGACGACACGCAAATGGCCATAGCTCTGGCCGAATCGTTGGTGGCTTGCGATGGATTCGATGCCCAGCACACCTTCGATCGCTTCCGTGCGTGGGCCGGTGGCGCCACCGACATCGGAACCAGAACAGCCACTGCTTTGTTCAGCGACAGAGGTTGGCAAAACGCGGCGGAGTACGCCCACAACAAACTCGGCGACTCCGGATCCAACGGCTCTGTCATGCGCATTGCCCCAGTGGGCATTGCCGGCGTCCGCTGGGGTGCCGCCAAGACCATGGAGATCGCATGGGGCCAGTCACAGCTCACACACTGGTCAACCAACGCCGCCACGGGTGCCGTCATCGTGGCTGAACTGATTCGCCGGGTCATCATCACGGGCGAGTTCAACGATCTCGTCGATCCCCTCATGTCCGACGTCGCCGAACTCATGCCAGCCGAAGACGTGGTGGAGTATGCCCTTCTGCTCGATTCGTCCTTCGATCCGCACACGTTCGTGGGACCCAGCAACTCCTCGGCGCTGGTCTGTGTTGCACAGGCCGTGTGGGCGGTCAGCACAACGTCGTCGTACGCCGACGCAGTAGCAGCTGCCATCAATCTTGGTGGCGACACCGACACCGTGGCGGCTGTGGCAGGAGCCCTCGCGGGTGCGTTGTACGGCATCCAACAGGTACCCGTTCGCTGGGTCACTCATGTCAACGGATCTCTCCAGCGTCCCGATGGCTCCGTTGTCAACTACGCAAACGCCACGCTGCACGACATGGCCCGCGAGTTGCTGGGTCTTGCGGCGGCTACTCGCACACCGACCGAGCCCCCCGCAGGTCCCGCCGTTGTCGGATCGGCCCGCAATGGCACATCGATCCTTGCAGCCAATCTCGAAGGTGCCACCTTGGCCTCCACAGACATGGCCGTGGTGTCCATGTGCATCACCGACCAACGGTTCGCGAATCATCCGCACAGACGCGAGGTGTACATGCGAGATGAAGAAGGCAGCCGAAACACGGCGCTGGGTTTTGCGGTACGAGAAGCGGTTCAGGCCGTCGATCAGTATCTGTCCACAGGACGCGAAGTGGTGGTGCATTGTCACGGCGGGCGCAGTCGCACCGGTCTGATTCTGAAGGCATGGCACATGTGGCACCACGGTTCCACCCACAGCGAAGCCCATGACTGGCTGGAGGCGCGCTGGCACCTGTACGCCACCTACAACCAGACGTTCATGGACTTCCTGGACAACGAGTGGCCAGCGGTCATCGCGGCACAGAAAGCGGGCATCAAGTGACAGTTCCTTCCGAAGCCGTCGATCTCGTGATCGAGCACTTGGATGAATTGGGCATCGTCTTCACCCGCGGAGACGCAACACGGCACAGGCCCATTGAGTTCACTTCGTACGACCACGACGAAGTTGTGCTCAGGCTGTACTTGTACACACGCTCCAACGATTCGGTGATTCTCTGCATCGAAGCACCATTGGGCAACCACACAGCAAACGACAGGATGCGGGATCATCTGCGGGCGGCAACAGAAATCTTGCCCTTCTGCAGTGTGCGATTCGAATCGGATTGCTTGACGGTGGACTACGACATCTTTCTGACGCATTCCTTGCTGGTCGATGATGCGTTGACCTCAGCTCAGATCTCGCAGGTGATCGGATGTCTCTGTCACATGTACAGCAAGGCCGAGAACATCATCAACAGCAACAAAGACACATCAGACAGGAGCCTCATGAACACGACACTCTCCAATGCCGCACGATCACATGCCGTGCGCCCGCGCACCCAATCAGCACATCAAGTACTCGCCGAACTCGACAAGTTGGTGGGAATGAAGCCGGTCAAGACCGTCGTCCATCAGCTCTCGGCACGCCAGAAGCTCGAGAAGTTGCGTGCGGCCCGAGGCCTGAAGCCGGTTCTCCCCTCTCCCCATTTGGTGTTTACGGGCAACCCGGGCACGGGCAAGACCACCGTGGCGCGACTCATCGGCCAGCTGTACAGGTCGCTGGGGCTGTTGCGATCCGGCCACGTGGTCGAGGCCAATCGTTCCACCCTGGTGGCCGCCTATGTGGGACAAACAGCGCTGAAAACGCGCACGGTGTGCGAGAGCGCGATCGATGGCGTGCTCTTCGTCGATGAGGCGTACTCACTCATGGGCACGGGCAACGATTTCGGCTCCGAAGCCTTGGAAGAACTGATGACGTTCATGGAGAACAACCGGGGAAAGTTCGTGGTGGTTCTCGCTGGCTACCCCGAGGAAATGGCCGAACTGCTGACATCGAATCCGGGTCTGAAGAGTCGGTTCGACGTGACCGTCGACTTCCCCGACTACTCCAACGAAGAACTGTTGAAAATCTTCTGCGGCATGGTCGAAGACAATGACTACCGCCTCGAGGGTTCGGCGGGGCGTGCCGCCGCATACCTGATCGACAACATGAATCGCGGGCGGGGATTCGGAAACGGTCGAGAAATGCGCAAGCTTTTCAGTCAGGTAGCCGATATCCATGCAATGCGATTGATCCGGGTGTCCACTCCCACCTCGCGCCATTTGGCGGCGCTGACGGCGCTCGATTTCCTTCCACTCGTCAACGAATGTCGGGCGACCAAGAGGGCGGCAACGGCGGCCAGCGACCAGTTGGTCGGAGCCGGGGTCGGTTATTTCGGATACCTGTGAGGGATCTCCCCGTCATCCGGAACGGACGAGGTGATCACCATCGTTCAGGTACGCAGAAGCACCGCCACCATCAACGAACCCAACACGCCCAAAGTGATCGACGCCACCGCGATGGTGGTGGTGACGACAAACCGACGTGTTGCCGTCAGGTCTCTGGCAACCTCGGCTCGTATCCGAATCTCTGAGTCCAGGATTGCTCGGTCGAGATTCACAAACTTCTGGTCGATCGCGGCGAACTTCTGGTCGATCGCGGCGAACTTCTGGTCCATCTCCGCTTGAAAACGGACGAGGTTCAACTCCAGGCGATCACCCATCGACACGGCATCCATCAGCGCCTCGGCCTCCTCCGGACCAAGAACTTCCGAGGCCCGCAGGGCGAGTGTATTCCGATTGTCGAACTGGTTCATGCCCCAATGTGTGCCTGAGACGGCTACTTCTGGACAAAGGCCGGACAGTGACCCGAGGTCTTGTAGAAACACCAGTCACACAACTTGGTGACGTTGCAGGGGAAGTCACCGCTTGCGCATGCCGCTTCGACACCTTCGCGAGTTTCCACGATGACGCCCTTGGCGACCGAGAGATTCACCTGGGTGACGGAGAGTTCGTGAACAACGGGCTCTTTGAGATACATCAACTGAACCCGCGAAGTGGTTTCTTGATCCGAAGCTTCGAGCATGGCTGCGTAGGCCAGCAACTGGAAGAACTTCTTGTCGTCCGGCGTGAAGCGAGCCGACGGGATCTTGCCGGTCTTGTAATCCGAGATGATCACCGAACCGTCGTGATGGAAGACGAAGCGATCGATGTATCCCTTCATGGCCACACCCTCGACATCGGCGATGACCTCGTGCTCCATGCCATCAAGTTCGACTTCCTGGGGATTTTCCAACTCCCAGAGATTTGTCATACATCGGAAGGCCACGTTCTTGAAGTCCTTGATCGTGCCTTCGGGTTGCGTGAGAGCGTTGATCTGGGCTTCCCAGTCGCTTGCAGTCCAGCGCTCAGCAGCAAGAGCTCGCAGGGTGTCGACAGTGCGCGCGTCGGGGTCGGCTTGGTAGAGGTGCTCGAGCACCTCGTGCACGAAAGTTCCGACATGTTGAGCCCAGGTGGATGGCTCGGGGATCCTGTCGATCCGGGAGAGTTTGAACTTCTGGGGGCAGTCGCGGTACGTGCCAATGGACGAGGGAGACAAGTACTCGGGCGGTTCGATCACGCCAGAAAGTCTCCCATTTGGGTGATCTGCGGGACTGCACCCCGTGTCACACCCTTCGCGCAAGATGCGGTGTGCCACGCCGGTCGATTCCCCGCCTGCACATGACAGAAAGGGACAAATGTCCCCCCACCTCACAGCACCGGATCACCCAGTATCTGAGGGCATTACCCATACCGAACCCGATTCGACCATTACTCACACCCAGCGAAAGGGCCCAGTGCCAACAGACAAGCCTCGATGGATCGCCAGCGGCCTCATGGATGTGGCCTTCAACGCAGCGCGCGTCGGCCATGCGGAGAAGGCTCGGAAAACCGGTGGAGTCCCCTACTTGGGTCACGTCATGGCGGTCTCGGCACTTGTCATCGAACACGGCGGTACAGAGACACAGGCAGCAGCGGCATTGCTGCACGATCTCCTGGAAGACACCACCATCACCTACGAGCATCTGGCGGCCTACGCCGGCCAGGAAGTAGCTGACATCGTCAGGGCATGTTCCGATACCGAGAACAAGCCGCATCCCGACCGTCGAACCGCTGACGAGAAGTTGGCCGACTGGATGGTTCGAAAAGAGACATACCTGGCGAGGCTCGCCGACTCCCAGAGTGACAGCCCCCATCTCCTCGTGACTTTGGCCGACAAGGTCCACAACGGAGAGCAAACGGCCCGCGAGATTCACAGCGTTCGTACCGCGGGTGGCAACATCGCATCGTTCTGGGGCATGTTCAACGCCCCGCGCGACAGGCAGTACTGGTGGTATTCGTCGTTGCTGAACGTACTTGCTGCGAAAAACTGGGCACCCGAATCACAACCGTTGATTCACCGACTCGATCATGCGGTGAAAGCCATCACCACCGCCTGAGCCTGCGGAGGTACTACTGGCCTTCCAGCGCTTTTGCCAGCGTGCAGTTGCTGTCGATGTACGACTGGAAACGTGCGCCGGCTTTGCCGAACTCCTCGCCATTGAAACGCTCGTCTGTCGCGAACTCCGGATCTTCGGCGGCTTTGGCCATGTTGAAGTCGTGCTTTTGCATGAATTCATAGGCGGCCATCGACGACACGAACGACATCGAAGCGTCATCGACGAGTTCGTCGGGAGCAAGGTTGTACAGCTTGGTCATGTAGCTCTTGTACGTATCCCAGAACTCCTTGGTGTTCAGGACCGAGTTCTCGATCTCTTCGGGATCGTCGTTGGCCAGCACACTGGTCACCTCAGCCATGTAGTCGTTCGCCACATCGCAGAAGGTCTCCGCCTTGACGGTGGGAGCCTCCACCGTGGAGGAGGTTTCCACTGCGGTATCGGCGGCAACAGTGTCCGTTGATTCGCCGCCAGACCCGCCACAGGCGCCCAGGGCAGCCACCACAACGCCGACAGCAACGATCTTCAGAGTGCTCTTCACGTGGAGAACCCTACAACGCGCACCCGTCGAGCCCCCTTCAGATGGCGTGTTCAGATCTTGCGGAACCCTTTGGGGCACTTGGGTTTGATTCCCGTCACCGACTGCTTCTTCTTGCCCTTGGCACAGTTGAGCGTCGTCGCCTTGGCCCATCCCGCCGCACAGGTCGTGACAGCCGACGTGACTTTGCGCGCCTGATCACCTTTCATGCATACGAAACTGATCATCGGCTTGAAAGACTTCGGGCACTTCGGCGCCAATGCAACGACACGCTTGACACTCAACCCTTTCGCGCATCGAATGGCCTTGGCCGCGCTGAAGCCGCGGGGACACTTTGGCTTCGCTGCAATCACAGCATCCACCTTTTTCCCCTTCACGCAATACTGCGTCACTGCAGCCGCGTAACCGGACGGACACGACGGCTTCACGCTGGTCACCACCTTCACCGACGTTCCAGCAATGCAACGAATCGACCGCGACGGAGTCGCACCGAACTCCACCGCCACGGTTGGCTGCGAGAAGGTGAAGTCAGTTGCCGAGAAGTGAAACCAACCGTCTTCCAACTTGATCTTGGTTTTGGCCGACGCCGCCTTCTGCAAGGAACTGATCACGTCTGCGCTAATCG
>JBILKS010000041.1:0-7490 GCA_044376595.1 Ilumatobacteraceae bacterium
CCCTCGGGTGCCGGCCCCTTTTCCTTTGTGCCGAGTCACTCGTCGTCGTTGTCGTTGGCGCAGGTGGTTTCGGTTTCCGGTGCTTCGAGTTTCACCAGATAGTCGTCGACAAGTGAGTTGATGCACTCACTTGTGCCGTACCCCGTATGTTGATCTTGCATCACCACCAGCAGGCGACCGTCGCTGAGCGCAGTAGCCATTTTGCGTGATGACTCAAGTGGTGTCGCGGCGTCGCCGGTGGTGCCCACCACAACGATGGGAACGTTGCCGATGTTGGTGAGTGGTTTGCGTGGCGTGGAGTCAACAGGCCACAGCGCACAGGTGTAACCCGAGGCGAAAAAGCCGCCGAGTCTCGGTGCGACACGAAGGAAATCCTCGAGATGCGAATCGACTGCGTCGGGAGACGTGTCGCCACGATCGTCGAGGCATGAGATGGCGGTGAACGCCTCGAGCAAGTTGTCGTAGGAGCCGTCTGGTTGGCGCTGGTAGTAGTCGTCGTACAGAGCCAAGAGACCGGTGCCATCGGGAGTTTTAGGATCTGTGGCGGCCTGAATCGCTTCGGCAAAGGTGGGCCACAGGGCATCGGAATACATGGCATCGACCGCCGCGGTGTAGCCGACTGTCTGTGTGACCAATGTGCGGTCATCGGCAACGAACAGCGGATCGCGATCGAGTCGACGCATCAGTTCGTCGTAAAGTGCCGCGGGCTTTCCGTTGTTGTGAATGGCACATGTTGTGCGCTTGGCGCAGTCGGCAAAGAAGCTGTTCAACTGCCGCTCAAAGCCGGCGGCTTGATCAAGGCCAGCCTGAAGGTACGTGGCATTGGGGTCGGAGGCACCGTCGAAGACCGCCGCGCGAACCGTTTCGGGAAAGAGCGAGACCCAGGTGGCGCCCAGCTCGCTGCCGTAGGAAAAGCCGAAGTACGACACCTTGTCTTCTCCGAGTGCACGGCGGATGGTGTCCATGTCTGTGGCGCTGGCCTTGGTGGAGATGTAGGGAAGTATCTCGCCACTCTTCTCCTGGCACGCGGCGGCAAAGGCCGTTGCATCGTCAATGAGTTTTTGGCGTTCTTCGGGTGTGTCGGCTGTGGCGTCAGAGGTGAAGTAGGAGTCGTATTCGTCGACGCAGTCCACGTGTGGTGTGGTGTTGCCCACGCCGCGCGGATCAAAAGCGATGATGTCGAAGTGATCGAGAATGGTCTGTGTGAAATAGAACTGGGCGTCGGGTGCCATCGATGCGCTTTCGGCACCGGGGCCACCCCGATTGACCAGCAACGAACCCTTCGACTGCTTGGGTTTGTCGGCGGGACGCTTTTTCAGATTCAGGCTGAACGAACCAATTCCCGGGTTGTCGTAGTCGTAGGGCACGTCGAGCCTGGCGCACTCGATGTCGGGAATCTCTTCGGTACCGCAGTCCTTCCATTCGATGGGTTCGACCGCAAACACCGGTGTGGTGCTGGTGGTGGACTCAGTGGCAGGGGAGGCAGTGGAGCCAGTGGAATCGCCCGAATCGGTTGTGTCGGTGGACGCGACGGTGGGGGCATTGGCGTTGTCGGTGCCGCCGCATGCTGCAAGCAGCACGCCAGCCATGATCAACGACACGAAACGGTGGCTGCGCATGAGTTCGTAGGCTACGACCTCTAGCCTGACCAGCGTGCGCATGAACCCCCACATGATGTTGCCGGGTGACGCAAGTGCCGTGGCCGGAACCAAGATCGGTCGTCGGTCTTTGGCACGCGTGTGGATCTTTGCCCGACCATATCGCTGGGCAATCATCGGCTTTCTTGCCTCCATCCTCGTTGCTGCGCTCTTGGCATTGGCGCCGCCGTTGTTGTTCCGCAACATTCTCGACAATGCCATTCCCGCCGGCGACAAAGGTCGGATCACGTTTCTTGCCGCGTTCGTGGTGTTGGCGGCGCTGGGCGACGCGGCACTGGCCATCGCTCAGCGCTGGTATTCGGCACGCATCGGTGAAGGTTTGATTTTCGACCTGCGAGTGGCCCTGTTCGACAAGGTGCAACAGATGCCCCTGGCATTTTTCACCCGCACGCAAACTGGATCGCTGATCAGTCGATTGAACAACGACGTGGTGGGCGCTCAGACGGCGGTCACCAGCACGCTCGGAAGCGTTGTGTCGAACGTGGTGGTGTTGGCCACCACACTGGCCGCCATGTTGGCACTCGAATGGCGACTCACGTTGTTGTCATTGGTGGTGCTGCCGGTGTTCATCGTGCCCGCAAAACGCGTTGGCGCGAAGCTGCAGACCATCGCGCGCGAGCAGATGGGCGTGAACGCCGAGATGAACACGCAGATGACCGAACGTTTCAACGTGTCGGGTGCGTTGCTCACCAAGTTGTTCGGCCGCCACGGCACCGAAGTCGGTGCTTTTTCTGGTCGTGCGGGTCGCGTCCGCGACATCGGTATTCGCTCGGCCCTGTACGGTCGGGTGTTCTTCGTGGCGTTGGGCTTGGTGGGTGCACTCGGCGCCGCGGCGATCTACGGCGTGGGTGCCTACATGGTTGTCGACGGCGACATCTCAGCGGGAACCCTGGTGGCAATGGCGGCATTCGTTCAGCGCATCTATCAACCGCTCACCGGCCTGACCAACGCCCGAGTGGAAGTGATGACGGCATTCGTCAGCTTCGAGCGGGTGTTCGAAGTTCTCGACGCGCCGGTTTCCATCAAGGATTCTGTGTCAGCTGTCGATCTGGTGAGTCCGCACGGCGACATCGAACTGCGCAACGTGACCTTCCGCTATCCCCCGGGGCGCGACGTGTCGATTGCCTCGCTCGAGGCATCGGGTGTGATGCAGGGGACCGATCCTGATGTCGACGTGTTGCGCAACGTGTCACTGAAGATCCGTGCCGGAGAAACCGTGGCGTTGGTTGGAGCCAGTGGCGCGGGCAAGACGACACTCGTGTCTTTGTTGCCGCGGTTGTACGACGTCACCGACGGCGCTCTGCTGATCGACGGCCACGATGTCAGGGACCTCACGTTGACCTCGTTGCGTGAAGCAATCGGCATGGTGTCGCAGGATCCGCACTTGTTTCACGAGACCATCGGAGCAAACCTTCGCTATGCCAAGCCGGGTGCCACCGACGCAGAGCTGCGCGAGGCGTGTGAGGCCGCCCGCATTTACGACACGATTGCGGCATTGCCCGACGGGTTCGACACTGTGGTGGGCGAGCGTGGGTATCGCATGTCGGGGGGAGAAAAGCAGCGACTCGCCATCGCCCGGTTGCTGTTGAAGAACCCCGTGATCATGGTTCTCGACGAAGCCACCAGCCACTTGGACAACGAAAACGAGTTGGCAGTGCAAGCCGCATTCGACCACGCGCTGCAGGGCCGCACCGCGGTGGTCATCGCACACCGATTGTCTACCGTGCGCAACGCCGATCGCATCGTGGTGCTCGATGGCGGCGAAATCGTCGAGTTGGGCACACACGAGGAACTGATGGCAAAAAATGGTGTGTACGCGGCACAAGTCCAGGCGGGCGGTGCATTCGGGGCCGGACTCCTGTCGTGAGCGATCTCGATGACGAACTCTGGGATGACGACGAGTTCGAAGACGACGACAGCGACGACAACGCCGGTGATGATGGCGCCGTGTCCGCCGATGCATCGTTGTCGGTGCGTGAGTTCATTGCCCATGTCAATCACACTCTGAAGGCACGCTTTCGTGGCGGCGTGTGGGTGCACGGCGAGGTGTCACGGTGGCGCGTTGTGGGCAACAATGCGTACTGCCAACTTGTCGAGACCGATGGGCGCAACACGGTGGGTGCCGTGGAGTTGTCGTTCTTCAACAACAACCTGCGGCGTGTTCTGTCCACGTTGAAGCAACACCGCGTTTCCATGGACGACGGCGTCAAGGTGCGCATCTGCGGTACTCCCGACATCTGGGACAAGAGCGGCAAGTTCAGCATGGTTGTCAGTGACATCGACCCGCGCTTCACTTTGGGCGACATGGCTGCATCGCGCGATGCGCTGGTTGCCAAGTTGAAAGCAGCGGGTCTGTACGACGAGAACCGTTTGCGCACCATGGCCGAGTTGCCCTTGCGGGTGGGCATCATCACCAGTGTTGGTACTGCGGCATGGCACGACATCATGGATCGGTTCGAAAAGTCCGGGCTGGGATTTCAGTTGAAAATTGCCAACGTCCGCGTGCAGGGCAACGAGGCGGTACCCGGACTGGTCGACGCGATTTGGTCGTTGGGCATGCGCAACGACCTCGATGTCCTCATGATCGTCCGTGGCGGCGGTTCGCGAACCGATCTTGCGTGTTTCGATGCCGAGGAAATCGCCAATGCGATTGCCCAATGTCCCTTGCCCGTCATCACGGGCATCGGCCACGAGATCGATCGCAGCATTGCCGACGAAGTCGCGTTTGCGGCGTACACCACGCCCACTGCCTGTGCGGCCTGGCTGGTGGACACCGTGAAAGAATTGGTGGGTACGACCGAGGCCACTTGGTCGAGCATCGAAAAGCTCGCGGGCAGTCAGTTGGCATTGGCCGAGTCGCGATTGCTGGAGCGCGGCAGCCTCATCCGTACTCGGGCCGTCACTGCGGTCGAGCGAGCAAACACCAATCTCGCGCTCGTTGCCCAGCGTTTGGTCAGCAAGCCGGCGGTGCTGCTGGATTCGGCACAGCAAAAACTCGATGGCCTCGACGGTCGTGTGCGGCTGTTGGACCCGGTCAACACCATGGCACGGGGCTGGAGCATCACGCGCAACGCCGCCGGTGTCACGTTGCGCAGCACCGCCGACGCGCGGCCCGGCGATCAGATCATCACCACACTTCGCGATGGCACCGTCGCCAGTACCGTGACCGGAAGTCAAGAAGGAGAGCCCAATGGCTGAAGCCAAGAGCACCAAGAAGAATGTCGAGGGCACCGATGTTGCCGCCTTGGGATATGCCCAGGCACTGGCCGAACTCGAAGTCATTCTGCGCACGCTCGAATCCGATGCTGTCGATGTCGACGAGTTGGCAGTGAAGGTGCAACGCGCAGCGGCACTCATTCGCCATTGTCGCGGCAAGATCGGCGACGCTCGATTGCACGTCGAACAAGTGGTGGGCGAAATCGATGCCGCAAGCTGAGCGGTTGATCCCGCCGGCACCGCCCGTCTTCCTGGCGCAACTCGCGTCAGAGGTCGAGGCGCATCTCGCCAGCATCATCGCCACCGAGCAGGCCCGCTGGGCTGGCGTGAATCCGGGTCTGTCCGTACCGTTTGACGAGATGCGGAGCCTCGTGCTGGGTGGGGGAAAGCGCCTGAGGCCCGCATTCTGTGAATGGGGAGCACTTGCTGCAGGTGGTTGCAGCAGGGACCTGGTGGTGCGCACCGGTGCAGCGCTCGAGTTGTTGCATGCCTTTGCCCTGTTCCACGACGACATCATGGACGGCTCATCCACACGGCGCGGCGAGATGACCACGCACACCCGCCATGCCGAGATTCATCGAACCGAGAAGTTGGACGGCGACGCCCAGCGATACGGCGACGGCGTGGGCATTCTGGTGGGAGACCTCACCTATGTGTATGCCGACGAGTTGATGGCCGACACTCCCCGTCGTGTCAGGTCGCTGTGGAGTGAGTTGCGCATCGAGGTCAACATCGGTCAGTACCTCGACATCGTGGGTTCAGCGCATCGCGAGCGCAGCCTGACCGCCGCCCGACAGATCTACCGGTACAAGACGGCCAAGTACACCGTGGAACGACCCATGCATCTCGGGGCGTTGCTGGCCCAACCCGATCTTCCCGAGGCCGTACTCGACCAACTCTCTGCCGTGGGCCTGCCTCTGGGCGAGGCATTCCAGATGCGCGACGACGTGTTGGGAGTCTTTGGCGAGCCGTCGGTGACGGGAAAGCCGGTTGGCGACGACCTGCGCGAAGGCAAGCCCACGGCACTTCTCGCCTTGGCCACCGAGCGGGCCAACGCAACCCAGCGAGACGTCCTGGGCAATGTTGGTCGGCCCGACGTCGATGCCGGCACCATCGTTCACATCCAGAATGTGATCGCCGACACCGGAGCACTCGCCGACACCGAAGCACGTATCACTGAACTGACCAACGAGTCGGTGGCCCATCTCGATGCTCTGTCGATCTCCGACGATGTGCGATCACGGTTCCTCGATCTCGCGCGTGTCGTTTCTTGGCGCAACCTCTGACGTACGATTCATTTCAATGATTCTGAACGGACGTCTCCAATGGGCTTTGGCTGCGGGGATGGTGGTGTTCTCCCTGGCTGCGGTGGCGTCATCTTTCGTGGGTGGCGACGGCGAGACTTCGGTCACCTCACCAAGTGATGCAACAACGACCTCGGTTGCTCAAAGCACCACCACAACCTCTGCGCCGCCCACCACCTACACGGTGCAAATGGGAGAGTCTCTCTTCACCATTGCCCAGAAGTATTCGCTGAACATGCAGGAAATCATTGATCTCAACGGCATCGAGGATCCGGACAAGATTGCCGCCGGAGACATCTTGAAGTTGCCCGCAGGGTCCGGTTTCGTGGCGGTGATTCCCAACACAACCGAGCCATAGAGATTTACACTGACCCTATGGCGACAACGTTCTGGCCAACCCAGGAACACTGGTCGGTGCAGATTCCTCTGCACACCGATCACTACCGACTGCCGATCCTGAACGAGACCGGCTTCGTGTCGTTGGCGCCCATTCCCTTCAGCGTCGACCCGAGCGAATGGGAATCACTCGAGTACATGGACTGGAAGAGCGGTGGCGACACCAACTTCGCACCGCTGGCTTCGGCAGATGGTGAACTCGACTGTCGCGGATTCTGGGACAAGGGCAAGCCCGACAAAGGTGCGTCGTTCACGTCGAATGCCGCGAAGGCACCAACCTTGTGCGACTACGTGCAGGGAACCGGTGCCAACTTCGGTCGCGTGCGCATCATCAAACTCGAACCGCAGGATCGTGACACGGCAATTCGTTCCATCCATCGTGACGACAACAACCGACTGAATCCCGAGAACGAGGGTTGGATCGTGCGCAGTTGGGTGGAGCTCACCGACAGCCCCGACAGTTACATGCTGTTGATGGACAACGATGCCGACGGCCTGCCCGATCTCTCCACCGAGCGCCGTGTGCCCTTGCCGCGCGGTGCACGTTTCGTTGTCGACACCCAACGCCTCTGGCACGTGGTGGTGCACAACCACAACTTCCCGCGTTACGCGTTGATCACCAGTTTCGAATCCAGCCCGCAGTTCGCCAACTGGGTGGACAGTCAGCGCTGATCAGTTGCCGCGGCGAGCCGCGGCGATGTGGGCGATGTCGTCCATGATCCGGGAGATGTCGAAATCCTTCGGCGTGTAGACCGCGGCGATGCCGCGAGCCCGCAGTGACTCGCGGTCGTCTTCGGGAATGATGCCGCCCAGAACGACAGGAGTGTCAAGGCCCTCTTGCTTCAGCAGATCGAGAATCTCGGGGACGAGCGAGAGGTGCGATCCCGAGAGAATCGACAGTCCGATGACGTCCGGA
>JBILKS010000042.1:0-7464 GCA_044376595.1 Ilumatobacteraceae bacterium
GTAGTACGAGGCCCCCGCCTGTTCGGCCGCGGCACGGGCGATGACGTCGGTCATCTCTTCCAGCCCACCGCCGTGGTACGCCATGAAGCCGAACGTACCGCGAAGCTCGAGAACCTCTTCCACTCCCTCGTGAGCCAGCAATTGATCAAACATCGTTGGTGGCCTCGCGTCGTGAGCCGAAGCGCACGACAATCATTGCAACAAGGATGATGCCACCGAAGACGGCCGCCAGTTTCCAGGCACCTTGACGTTGCAGGAAAGTTGCGATGTCGCTCTGCCAGCTTTCCACACGGCTCACCAACGACCCGGGGCGTGACTCTGCAATTGCGGCATACCAGTACCACGTGAGGTAGACACCCGTGAACACCACGAACACCGCCGAGACACGATCGAGATACTGCATGCCGCTGCGTAGGAGAACCAACAGACCGCCTTTCGCAAACGCGAGGGTCACGGTGAGAGCTGTGACAATGGCGCCCATCCCGAGTCCGTAGAGAACGGTGCTGAGGACCCCGGAAACAAAACCGTGGCGGTTCACCGACCCGAAGACGACCGTGGTGAGAAAACCTATGGTGCAACCAATCGACGCGATGGCGTAGGCGATTCCGAACAAGAACATCGACCGCACGGTTCGGTCCTTGCCGCCCGTCATTGCCGGTGTGGCGATGCGAGGCTTCCAGCCCAGCAACATGCCAATGCCCATGGCGACAAGGGCAACGCCGATGACCAAAGATGCGTATTTCGCGTTGCGCTCGATCTGGCTGGTGAAGAGTCGCGAGATCAGACCGACGATCAAGAACACAGCAACGAATCCACTCGACGTGGCGGTGCCGACGAACAGAGAACGTCTCAGCGTGGCGCGTTGGTTGGTGTCGGGACGCGAGCCTTCGAGGCCGAGGAAGAACATGAGATAAGTGGGCAGCAAAACGAAGCCACATGGATTCACTGCGGCCAGTACACCGAGAATGAAACTGAAAGCGAAGTTGCCCTCGATTGCGATCATGACGCCCCGAGGTATGTGTCGAGATACTCGGTGAGTTGTTTCTGAGTGATTTCACCCGCATGTTGGCGAACGATCACACCTCCCGCATCGACGAACAGAGTGATGGGAAACGTGCCCACCCCCAGTGCTGCCACTGCCTCACCGTCGGGATCGCGCAACAGGGTGTATTCCACTCCGTAGTCGGCGGCGAAGTCACGGGCCACCTCGGGGGAATCGTTGGGGTTGATGCCGATGAAGTCGATGTTCGAACCATGTGCGTTGAAGGCAGCAACCAGTGCGGGAAACTCTCTCTTGCACGGTTCACAGGTGGAGAACCAGAAGTTGATCACTGCCGGCCTTCCGCCACGATCGCTGAGCGCAACAGGTTCTCCGTCGAGATCCGTGAGGGTCACCTCAGGAAACAGTGTTCCGGTGACAGGTGCATTTGTGCCGATGGTGGGGTCTTGGGCGGTCGATCCGGGAACCAACGAGATGACTCCGTCGTTGGTGGTGTCGCTGTCGCCACCGCGACTCAACAACCAACCTCCGCCAATGCTCACAGCACCGACAACCACCAGCGATACGAGAAATCGTTGACGTTGCCGAGTCACGTTTTCAGGCTACCGACGCCACCAAATGCCGAGGAATCGGAACCTCGTCGATTGGCGCTACGTTCCGGCCGTGAACAGGTGGGCGTCCGCGAGGCCGCTTGTTGGCGACGATTCGCCCATTTTCGAGCAGTTCGCCGCCCCAGACACCCCAGGGCTCTTCCCGTTCGAGGGCATCGGAGAGGCAGGCGTCACGCGTCGAGCACTTGGCGCAGATCGCCTTGGCTCGGGAGATGTCGACGAACTCTTCGGAGAAGAACAGGTAGGTCAGAGTGCCATTGCCGTCGGCACAGCGCCGTGCGGACAACACCAGGGGCGTGTCCGGCGAAGCCACGGACGAAGCGGCTACGAGTGGGGTGAAGAGGGTGTTGGGTGCAAGCATGATGATTTCCTGTTCGTGTGCGAAAAGCACGTCGGAAAAACAAAAAAGCCGCCGGGTTGTGCAACCCAGCGGCTTCGACTTTCCGACGTTGTTTCTGTTACGTCGGGCTCCTGTCGGGGCGCTGGGTGGGTCGCTTACTGGCAAACATCGCCGCAAACGCCGGTGCCGCCGCATGCCAATAGGCAGCAGCGGTGGCTGCTGTCTGGGCATGGGTGCGAGCGACGACGATGGATGACATGACGCCTCTAGGAAAGCATCGTTTTTCAACAACGTCAACTGATTTGTCAGAACCCTTGAAGCATTAGGGTTTGCGCCATGGCTCTTGCGGAAAAAGTGGCACTGGAGTTCGTTCCTGTGCCCACGGAGGGGCGGATTTTTCGGGCCGAACGCCGTGTGCGGTTGGGGGATGTCACGCCGCGTGGCCGATTGCGCCTCGACGGAGTCGTGCGCTATCTCCAGGATGTCTCCCACGACGACACCCGTGAAGCCGACTATGCCGACAAGGACGGATGGGTAGTGCGCCGCACGGCCCTGCGGGTGGAGAAATTCCCCGTCTTCCAAGAAAAACTACGACTGGAAACCTGGTGCAGCGGCCTTGGTTCGCATTGGGCCGAACGGGCCACCCAGCTGGTGGGCGACCGGGGCGGTCTGATCGAAGCTGCTGCGGTGTGGGTGCACGTCGATCTGAAATCGATGCGTCCTGCCACGCTGGCGGAGGATTTTCTGACGACAGCGGGCGGGGCGAGCCTGGGGCGCAAGATCTCCGCTCGTTCGATCCTGAAAGCGAAACCTGATCCCGCAACGCCACGCCACATGTGGCCCGTGCGTTTTTCCGACATGGACGCGCTCGGCCACATGAACAACGCGGCCTACTGGGAAGCGATCGAAGAATGGCTTGCCGGGCGTCGCGACATTCGGGCACCGTTCAGCGTGGTGATCGAACACCTCGAGCCGGTTCAGCCCGGCGACGAAGTGATGACCGTTGTCGAAGAACATCCGAACGTGGTGATGATCTGGCACGAAGTGCGCGGTCGACTTGCCGCGGTCACGCAGCTTCAGTACTGAACAACCCCGTCAGGCGACGCGCTCGTATTCGAGGAATCCATTGCGTTCCTGGCATGCGAATTCGCCGGCAAGACGAAGATGCTCGAGGTGCGCAAAAGTCTCGCTGTCGGCCATGGGTCCTTGGGCCCGTGCCGAGAAGAGATGCTTGGCAATGTCCATGACCGTGGCGGGTCGACCGAACTCTGCGCCGATGTCACGCAACTTTTCGAGTCGCTCGACGTGGTGTTCCTTGATGTGCTCGACTCGCTCGACCACGTTGGAGAACGGCGAGCCATGAGCGGGCAGGGCCATCTTCATCTGCGCACCGAGTCCGGCGACCTTGTCGAGTGATGCAAAGAATTGTGCAAGCGGATCGGCCGCATGCGTGAGACCCGAGATATGGGGTGTGATGCTGGGCAACACGTGGTCGCCGCTGATGAAGAGGCCCTCTTCGGGATCGAACAAACAGAGGTGGTCCTCGGTGTGGCCCGGGGTGTGAACTGCGAGCCACTCGCGTCCGGCCAAGGTGATGCGGTCACCTTCGTCGATGCGACGTGTGGGGTGCGGCACGCCGAAAACGCGGGGAAACTTGGCGTGAACGCGGAACTGTGTGCGGCGACGCCAAGGAATGTTGTAGCCCTCGCCGCCCCAGGGAGTGGAACCGTTTGGTTTGACCGCCGCGACCAGAGGAAAGTCTTCCACGTCGATGTCGGGCGGCTCGTGCGGGTCCCACCAGAGCCGAAAGCGTCGGTGCGCAATGATTTGTGCGCCGTAATCCTTGCGGAGTTTGCCAGCACCGCCGTAGTGATCGGGGTGGCTGTGAGTGACCAGTACCGAGTGCACACGGTTCAGCGGTACGCCAATGTCCTTGAGGCGGGACTTGAGAGCGAGAAACGACTCTTTTCCGGGAAGGCCGGGGTCGACCACCGTGACACCGCGATCGTCTTCCAGCACGTACATGTTGACGTGGCCGAGACCCGGCAGGTCGATGGGCAACTGCGTGCGGAGAATGCGTGGAGCAACTTCGACGATTTCGCTGGTGGCGGGCATCTGCTCCTGACGCATTGGTCGAGGAGTCTCGGGGTTGGTCACAGGGACAATCTAGTTGTCACGGTGAGGGTGGTCTGAAGGCGTGCTCGCGGTAGTAAGCGAGTTCTTTCACGCTGTCACGAATGTCGTCGAGAGCCCGATGATTGCCCGATTTCTTGGGCTTTGCCGAGTTGATACCGGGGTACCAGCGCTTGACCAGCTCTTTCACCGACGAGACATCGATCGACCGATAATGCAGATAGTTCTCGATGTCCGGAAGGTAGGCAGCAAGAAATCGGCGATCCGTTCCGATGCTGTTTCCACAGAGGGGCACACTTTTCGGAGCGCCGATGTGGGACTTGATGAAAGCGAGCGTCTCGGCCCCCGCCTGTTCGAGCGAGATCGTGGATGTGCGAATCTGGGACAACAGACCCGAGGCCGTGTGCATGTTGACCACAACGGGGTCCATGAGGGCGAGAACCTCTTCGGGTTGATGAACCACGAGATCGGGACCCTCGGCCACGATGTTCAGTTCGTCGTCGGTGATGATGGTGGCAATCTCGACGATGCGGTGAATGACGGGGTCGAGACCGGTCATTTCGAGATCCATCCATACCATCACGACGTTCAATCTAGAGTCGGGGTGTGGTGAACATCGCAATTCGTCAACTCGACCCGGATCTTCCCCTGCCCGTCACGGCCCATCGCGGTGATGCGGGAATCGACCTCTACGCGCGTGAAGGAACCACGATTTCTGCTGGCGGTGGGCGGGCGTTGGTCCCCACGGGTGTGGCAGTGGCAATCCCCGAGGGCTACGCCGGCTTTGTCCTTCCCCGCAGTGGTTTGGCCCTGAAGCACGGGATCACTCTCGTCAACGCCCCGGGCCTCATCGATGCCGGCTACCGAGGTGAACTGCTCGTTGTGGTGTTGAACACCGATCGGCACGCGGACTACGAGGTGCAACGGGGAGATCGCATCGCCCAGTTGGTGATCCAGCGCGTCGAAGACGTGACATGGATCCCGGTGGAGTCACTCGATGGATTCGACCGCGGGGGCGGTTTCGGGCATTCCGGTCGCTAGAGAATTTCCCTGGCGTTGATCGCCACAGGAATGTGCCAGCCACGTTCCATCCAGCGACGCGACAGCAGCTTGCCGTTCTCGTCACCGACGTCGAAGCTGGCAACCATCGATGCCGGAGCAACAACTCCCCACAGTGCTTGCAAGCGGAACTCGTACCAGAACTGATCCCACGTGTAGTCGGAGACACCCGCGGCCACGAGAGCATCGTGGTAGTGGTGCAAGAGGCGAATGCCGTGCTCGTCCCACGTCTTTGTGTCTGCGGAGGATCCCATCAGGTAGGCGATGTCCTGGGCGGGAGTTGCCCGAATCACAAGTTGGAAGTCGATGAATTTCATTTTCGAGGCGTCGTCGTTGAAGAAGACGTTTTCGAGACGGGCATCACCATGGCACAGGGTGTGGGCAACTTCACCGACGCGAGTGAGAATCGATTCGAACTGAGCGGCGAGTTCGTTGCCGAGAGCCACCGCCTCGGGTCCGATGACGTCGGCCCAATCTTTTTCGATGACAGTCATGGCATTGCGCATGATCTCCGGAACAACGACCATGTTGGCGGGGGAGTCGTTGGTGGGAAGCCAATCCAACTTCTGAAGGTCGGGATTCTTCCACCACGCTGCATGGAACTTGGCGAACTCGACGAGAGCTGTCTCCAACTGGGCAACGGTGGCACCGCCTGTTTGGTCACCCACGGTCATGTTGCGGATCTCGTCGATCAACAAGATGAACTCGCCGTTCTCGACGTCCATGTCGTTGTAGAAGCACTTCACTGTGTCGACGGGTGTTTGGTCGGCCATCGTGGCAAAGAACTGGGCTTCGCGGAGATACAGGCCAAGGGCAAGACCCACGGCCTTGTTCTCTGGTGCGGAGGTGGGCATCTTCAACACCATGTACTTCGGGCCGGCCAGTGGTTCGGTGTAGTCGACCACGAGGCGAGCGAGCGTTCCGAAAACACCGGTACCGCCACCTAGAACCTCGCGGCGCACCGATGACACCTCGACATCAGCGGGGATCACTCCGTTGGCCTGAAGTGCGCTGGTGAGCCACGCTGCGGTGACCTGCTCCGGTGATGTTGGTCGTGACAGTGAACCCATGATGTTTCCCACTTCCCCCTTCGGCGACAAATGCCGGACTTCAGGTTCCCTTCGGAACGCGACTCAAAAGTACTCCACTGGCAGTGAGTTCTTCTACCGCGGCATTGGTCAATCCCAGCAGTCGTCCGAGCACGGCCGCATTGTCTTCACCCGGATATTTGGTGACTCCCTCGGTGGTGGTGTCGGCGTCGGAGAATCTCCATGGTGCGTTGGGAATCCGCACGGTGCCAGCGCCGCGGTCGGTTACCTCAACGGTGACATGGCGCTCCAGGCCCCACTGTGTGTCGGCGAGTTCCTTCGGTGTGCGAATCTTGCCACTGGCAAGATTGTGCTTGGCAAGCGCTTCTTCGATGGCTGTGGCGTCGGGGATGGTGGCGGCCCAGTCGCGAAGAATCTGCTGCAGTTCTTGCAGATTGCGCAGCCGGTTGGGTACGTCAACGAATCTCGGATCACCGACCAGCTCGGGCCGGCCGATGCCTTTGACGAAGTTGTCGAACGTGCCGCGCTCGGCGGGATGGCCACTGACAATCACCATGTCGCCGTTTGCGGCCGTGAGCATCGGATAGTTCCCGGGTTGGAACGAACGGATCCATTCGGGCGGCGTGGGGTCGGTCCAGAAGGCGTCGTGGGCGTGTTCGTTGACGTACAACATCGTCTGGGCCATGGCGATGTCGATCCATTGTCCCCGACCGGTGCGACCACGTTGGATCACTGCCGCTAACACGGCTGTGCAGCATTCCATCGCGGTGTATACGTCGGCGTGGGAGTAGGGATCGTTGGCAAAAACATCGCCACGGGCAGTGCCCTGATAATGAGTCAAACCCGACTCGGCGTTGATCACGGGGGCATAAGCGCGCCGCTGCACCCACGGCCCGGTGTTGCCGTAACCAGTGATTGAGGCGTAGATCAATCGGGGATTGACGGCCGACAATGTCTCGTAGTCGAGCCCCAACTTGTTCATCACTCCGGGGCGGAAGTTCTCGACAATCACGTCGACGTGCTCAACCAGTTTCTTCACGATGTCGATGGCCTCGGGACGTGAGAGGTCGAGAGAAATGTTGTCCTTGCCGACGTTCTGTTGGATGAAGTACGTCGACAACGAGTTGCGGCGGGGATTGGAGAATCTCGTGAGGTCTCCGTCGGGTGGTTCGAGCTTGATGACTTCGGCGCCAAGGTCGCACAACATGCGCGTGGCGTGCGGACCGGTGAGCACACGGCTGAAGTCGAGTACGCGCAGACCGTCGAGGGGTC
>JBILKS010000043.1:0-7356 GCA_044376595.1 Ilumatobacteraceae bacterium
GAGACGCTGCGGGAAGAGAACACCCTTCTGCAGGTTGTCCTTGAAAGCTTCGCTGTTGTCACCCTCGCCGTAGATCGGCGTGTCGATGAGACCCGGAGCCACGGTGTTCACGCGCACACCAACCGCGGCGAGGTCACGGGCGACGGGAAGGGTCATGCCGACGACGCCACCCTTGGAAGCGGAGTACGAGGCCTGGCCGATCTGGCCGTCGAACGCGGCGACCGACGCGATGTTCACGATGGCGCCACGCTCGCCGTTGGCGAGCGGCTCGGTGGTGCTCATGGCGGTGGCGGCGATGCGGATGCAGTCGAACGATCCGATGAGGTTGATGGCGATCACACGCTTGAAGGCGTCGAGATTGGCGGCTGATTCATACTTGCCGTCTTTGCCCACGGTGCGCTGTGCCCAACCGATACCTGCAGAGTTGACAAGCACGCGCAGCGGGCCCATCGACTTTGCCATCTCGACGGCGTTGATGATGTCGTCGGTGTTGGTGACGTCGACCTTGCAGAAGGCCCCGCCGATTTCCTTGGCCAATGCTTCGCCCTTGTCGGCTTGAAGATCGGCCACCACTACTTTCGCGCCACGCTTGGCAAGGAGACGTGCGCTAGCCGCGCCGATCCCCGATGCTCCCCCGGTGACGATTGCACTTGCACCTGAAATGTCCATGGGCGCGAGGCTATGCCCCGACTGCTGCCACTGCCAAAGCGTCCACCAGATCGTTCATCGGATCGCCCGAATGACCCTTCACCCAAGTGAAAATCGTCTGCCCGGTCCCCCGAAGTACGACTTCGTTCAACATTTGCTGCCACAGATCCTGGTTGGCCACGGGCTTCTTCTGGGAGTTCAGCCATCCACGGGACAACCAGCCGTCCCACCACCGCTGGCGGAAGCAGTTCACCACGTAGGTGCTGTCGGACACGATGTTGACGGGATCGGTGAAGGTGCGATGCGCGCGAAGCGCTTCGATCGCGGCACGAATCTCCATACGTTGGTTGGTGCTGGGTCGCTCGGTACCGCTGTCACGCGGGATGCCCTCAGGTGCAACCGCCCACGCCCAACCGCCCGGTCCGGGATTTCCCGAGCATGCACCATCGGTGTAGATGGCTATCGCGCCTTGCGGGGCGCGGTCGGGGAAAGTGAGGCTGCGCATAGCGGCGAGCAGTTCACGGTCCGTTCGCTGCTGCGACGTCGGCTCGAAAGGGAGTTCCATCGCCCCTCATCATGCTCCAAACGTGGAGATTCATTCATGATGCTTCGCGGTCAACGTATGACAGACAGGCCGGTTCCTGCGAGAATGAACCCATGATTTTCGACGGCTCCGTTCACCAGCTTCCCGACACAGATCCGGAAGAGACGCAGGAATGGATGGAGTCGCTCGATGCAGTGATCGACAGTCATGGCAAGACCCGGGCCCGTTATCTCCTCTCCCGCCTCCTCGAGCGCGCCCGCGAGAACCAGGTCAGTTTCCCCGCCACGGTGTCCACTCCCTACGTCAACTCGATTCCGCGCGAGCACGAGCCGTGGTTCCCCGGCGACGAACATCTCGAGCGGCGCATCCGTGCATACATTCGGTGGAACGCCGCGGTGATGGTGATCCGTGCCAATGCACGCGCCGAAGGCATTGGTGGACACCTGTCCACTTTCGCGAGTTCCGCCTCGCTGTACGAGATCGGCTTCAACCACTTCTTCCGTGGCAAGGACGACGGCCAGGCCGGAGACCACATCTATTTCCAGGGCCATGCCGCACCGGGTGTCTACGCCCGTGCGTTCCTCGAGGGGCGACTCAGTGCCGACGACCTCGACCACTTCCGTCGCGAAATCGGACGCGAGGGTCGCGGCCTGTCGAGTTACCCGCACCCGCGACTCATGCCCGATTTCTGGGAGTTCCCCACGGTGTCCATGGGTCTCGGCCCGATCACCGCGCTCTACCACGCGCGTTTCAATCGCTATCTGCTCAATCGCAAACTCGACGACACGTCGGCGAGCCGGGTGTGGGCATTCCTGGGCGACGGTGAGTGCGACGAGCCCGAAACGCTTGGCGCCATCTCGCTCGCCGCGCGCGAACACCTCGACAATCTCGTGTTCGTGGTGAACTGCAACCTGCAACGCCTCGACGGACCCGTGCGTGGCAACGGGAAGATCATCCAAGAACTCGAAGCCGTGTTCCGCGGTGCCGGATGGAACGTGATCAAGGTGATTTGGGGCTCCAAGTGGGACGACCTTCTTGCTCGCGACGTCGATGGCGTGCTGTTGAACCAGATGAACACCACTGTCGACGGTGAGTTCCAGCGCTACACCGTGGAAGATGGCTCGTACATCCGCGAGAACTTTTTCGGGCCCGACCCACGTCTGCGCCAGATGGTCTCGCATCTCTCCGACGAAGAGTTGCAGACATTGCCGCGCGGAGGACACGACTATCGCAAGCTCTACGCCGCCTACCGTGCGGCCGCAGAGAACCTCGGCTCGGGTCGACCCACCGTGATCCTCTGCAAGACCATCAAGGGATGGACGCTCGGTTCTGCGCTCGAAGGACGCAACGCAACACACCAGATCAAGAAGATGACCGTCGAGCAGTTGCGTACGCTCCGAGATCGTCTGCACCTGGAGAACGAGATTCCCGACAGCGCGCTCGAAGCCGAAGAGGCCCCGTACTTCCGACCCTCCGAGGACAGCATCGAACACCAGTACATGGTCGAGCGTCGCCGTGCACTCGGAGGTTCGGTGCCCAAGCGCGTCATCGTGAATCGTCGCCCCTTGTCGCTACCCGACCCGGGCGTGTTCGTCGAGTTGAAAGGTGGCAGCGGCACCCAAGCGGTGAGCACCACCATGGGTTTCACCCGGCTCTTGCGCAGTCTTGCCCGCGACGAAAACGTGGGTGCCCGTATCGTGCCCATCGTGCCCGACGAGGCACGCACCTTCGGCATGGACTCGCTCTTCCGAGAACTGAAGATCTACGCAAGCCAGGGCCAGAAGTACGAACCCGTCGACCACGACCTCCTCCTGTCCTACGCAGAATCGACCGACGGGCAGATCCTGGAAGAGGGCATCACCGAAGCCGGCAGCATGTCGTCGTTCATTGCCGCAGGAACCAGTTATGCAACGCGTGGCGTGCCGATGATTCCCTTCTACACCTTCTATTCGATGTTCGGATTCCAGCGCGTGGGCGATCTCATCTGGCAGGCCGCAGATGCACGCACCCGTGGCTTCCTCATGGGAGCCACGGCCGGACGCACCACGCTTCTTGGCGAAGGTCTCCAACATCAAGATGGCCACAGCTTGGTGTTGGCCAGCACGGTGCCGCCTTGCCAGGCCTACGACCCAGCCTTCGCCTACGAGGTCGCCGCAATCATCGAAGAAGGCATCCAACGGATGTACGGGCCGTCGCCCGAGGACATCTTCTATTACGTCACTCTCTACAACGAGAACTACCTGATGCCTGCGCAACCCGAAGGTGTCTCTGCGGAACACATCACCCGTGGTCTCTACAAATTCAGTGATGCACCCGCGGGCAGGGATCTCCGCGCAACGGTGCTGTTCTCCGGCAGCGCCCACACGGCCGCACGCGAAGCCGCCGATGTCTTGGCGGAGGAATTCGGTGTGGGCGTCGAACTGTGGTCGGCAACGTCGTACAAGTCGCTGCGCGAAGAGGCTCTGGAGTGCGAGCGCATCGCCCGCCTCAATCCCGACCACCCGCCGGCAACGCCGCTCGTGACGCGTCTCCTGTCCGAAGCATCCGGCCCCATCGTCGCGGTCAGCGACTTCATGCGCATCGTGCCCGAGCAGATCGCTCGCTTCCTGCCCAACAAGACGTTCGTGCCACTTGGTACCGACGGCATGGGTCGCAGCGACACCCGCGAGGCGCTGCGTCGCCATTTCGAGACCGACACCGCACACGTTGTCCTCACGGTTTTGCACGCACTGCATCAAGACGGCAAGGTCGGCGCCGACGTGGTGGGCAAGGCGATCACAAAATACGGTTTGTCGTCCGGCACTCCGGCTCCGTTCATCGACTGACACCCTCACAAACACAGCGAGATCATCATGGGAACACTTTTCATCACCGGCGACGCACAATCCGACAAGCTCCTCAACGCCAACGGAACTGCCCTGCTCATCGGCATGCTGCTCGACCAGCAGGTGCCCATGGAATGGGCCTTCAATGGCCCGGCCACACTGAAGAAGCGCCTCGGACACCTCGACCCAAAGAAGATCTCGCAGATGGATGTCGACGAGTTCGTCTCCGTCTGTTGCGAGAAGCCAGCCGTACACCGCTTCCCGGCCTCGATGGGACGGCGGATCCACGAACTGTGCGGCATCATCGCCACGCAGTACAAGAACAAAGGCGAGAACATCTGGGCCGGAGTCGCCGACGCACAAGAGCTCACCGCGAGACTCCGTGTGCTGCCCGGTTACGGCGAGGAAAAGGCGCAGATCTTCATCGCCCTTCTGGCCAAGCGAATGGGTGTGAAGCCGCGCAACTGGCAGACGGAAGCTGGAGTGTTCAGCGATGACAACCCGCGCACCGTTGCCGACATCACTTCGCCCGAGACCTTGCTCTTGGTGCGCAGTTGGAAAAAGGCCGAAAAGGCCGCAGAGCTCGACAAGCGTGGCAAACCACTGAAGAAGCCGGCCAAGAAAGCCACGACGTCGGCGAAGAAGTCGTGACGATCCTCGTCACGGGTGGAGCCGGCTACATCGGCTCGCACACCGTTCGTCAACTCCGTGATGCGGGTCGCGACGTGGTCGTTCTCGACTCGCTGGAACTCGGCCACGAGGCCGCATTGCTGGGTGCCGATCTGGTGGTGGGCGACATCGCCGATCAGGACCTGGTCACCTCGTTGTGCAACGAACGCGACGTCACTTCGGTCATTCACTTCGCCGCCTACAAGAGCGTCGGCGAGTCGATGACGGATCCCGTGCGCTACTTCACCAACAACGTCACCGGTTCCACCATGCTGATCGAAGCGGTCATGAAGGCCGGCGTGGACCAGTTCGTGTTCTCCTCGTCTGCCGCCGTGTACGGAAATCCCGACACAGTGCCCGTCACCGAGACCTCGGCCCTGCGACCCGAAAGCGTGTACGCAGAGACCAAGGCGATGATCGAGCGCGTACTCATGTGGATGGGTGAAACACGCGGCCTGCGCAGCGTGTGCCTGCGGTACTTCAACGCTGCCGGGGCCTCCTTCGACTCACGCATCGGCGAGGACTGGAGCGTCACCACCAATCTCGTGCCCATCGTGATGAAAGCGACACTCGGCAAACGTGGCCCCCTCGAAGTGTTCGGCAACGATTACCCCACCCGCGACGGCACCGGAGAACGCGACTACATCCATGTGGTCGATCTCGCCGACGCGCACGTGAAGGCCATCGACTATCTCGCCACGGGCAAACCCAGCGTGGCCTGCAACGTGGGTACCGGCAAGGGAAGCACGGTGCTCGAAGTCTTGAATGCAACACAGCGCATCTCCGGTCACGACGTACCCCACGTGTTTTCACCGCGTCGTGCAGGTGATCCCACGCAGGTCTATGCCGATCCGCGGTATGCCGAGGACACTCTCGGTTGGAAGGCGCGCTTCGGCCTCGAGGACATCATCAGCACCGCGTGGGCGTGGCACAGCACCCACGTCAACGGCTACGCCTGATCACTTTCTGATCTTGCCCTGATCTCAACGTGGTCTGGCCGTCATGCGCGCGAGCGTTGGCGGTCGAGCCAACCCAGCAACACCGCCACGGCCCGAGGGTCGTGGCGCAATCGGTGACCGGCACCCGGAATCACGCGCAACTCCGCCGAGCCATGCGCCTGGGCCAACACACGAGCATCGGCAGCGGGCACACTTTCGTCGTCGTCACCGTGCAGCACCAAAAGCGGCCGCGGCGCGAATCTGCGCGCGGCGTCGATGGGTCGGAACCGCCGCAGCTCGCGAGTCCACTCGTCGAAGTTGGGCGGGAACCCGGCGCGACGAATGGCACCAATCTCGCGGGCGTGCTCGAGAAAGCGACGGGGTTGCGCCGCCCAGTCGTCGAAGTCGGCGCGGCCGCTGAGTGAAGCACATCCGCGCACACGGGGATCGTCGGCGGCAACACACAATGCGAGCGAGGCGCCCGTGTTGGTGCCCACCAACCACACGCCGTCGACTTCGCCGGTGTCCACGAGATGATCGATCGCAGCACGCAGATCGTCGATCCACCCCTGGAGCGAAAAATCGCCTTCACTGCCTCCACAACCGCGAAACGTGAAGGTGAGAGCAGCGCACCCGACTTCGTTGGCGATGCGGTCGATGAGTTGCGGAAATGTTCCCGCGGACTGTCGGGCATCGAGTGGCCCGATGGGAAAGCCATGACACAAGACCACACCCGGCAACGGGCCGGCGACACCGTTCGGACGGGCGAAATAACTCGACAGCCGCAGTGCACCCGACATGAACGACGAGTTGCTGGCCATCATGGCCACCGGTGCATCGCCCTGGGCAGCCATGGATCGAATCAGGCGCGGGGCTTGAGGTGGCGACGAGTCTTGCCCGGAGTGGCAAGTGTGTAGCCGCGGTTGCGAGCCTCAACCAAGGTGTCGGGACCGAAACAGAGTCCCACCTCACTGTCAACGATGTCGTTGATGACGGCCTCGTCGGTCCACGAGTCGAGGTCGTAAACGAGCTGCGTGCGCTTGTCTCCGAGGAAACGGGTGTGCTCGAACTTCACTGGGCGCTCCATTCGCCCAAGAGTAGCGGCAGTAGGCTCGGTCGCGTGGTGCTCAGCAATGACGAGATCGACGCTCGGCTTGCCCAGTTCGCCCGCAACGATGCCGCCGTCGGCGCCGCAGCGGAAGCCCACGTCACGGCGTATCGCGCGAGGAACGGCATCACCGACGAGACCTACGCCTTCCCCACCTACAAGTCGGCCGAGGAACGCAAGGTCTGGGTCCACAAATGGTGGGTTCGCCCGATCCGCTTTTTCTACCGCCACCTCCCCCGCGGCATTCGATCGCGCATCAAACGAGTGGCCACATGACGCCACCCGTTGCCGCCAAACGCGTTGGCCGCTTCGTGGCCTTCGTCCCTTCGTTTTGCACCCTGTCGCGAAAGGCCCGACGCGTGGTGCGCCAAAGCGATGCCGATTTTCTTTATGGCGACTCGCTTCATCCCACCAACGACAAACACGAAGAGCCGATTCACGTGTACCGCCCGGGATGGTCGCCCGAGCGACTGCGAGGACATTGCTACGTCGGCGACGTGATCCTGGCCACCACCCAGGTGGTGGCCTCGGCGGGTGGAGCCGCGTTCCTGTGCACCTTGTCGTCGCATGATCGCGCACTGCGATTGGCTGAACATGCCCGGATACATCGCCACGTTCCCGCAT
>JBILKS010000044.1:0-7335 GCA_044376595.1 Ilumatobacteraceae bacterium
CGAGGGAATCGCGCTCGACGAAGCCTTCCTTGATGTCTCCGGGGCCCTGATGCAGTTCGGGAGTCCGACACAGATAGCCGATCACATTCGTGATCGTGTCCGCCAGGAAGTGGGCATCACGTGCAGCGTCGGTGTGGCCGCCAACAAGTTCATCGCCAAGATCGCCTCAAAGGCAGCCAAGCCGAAGGTCACGGAGCGGGGGGTTGAACCTGGCGCGGGCGTTGTCGTGGTGGAGCCCGGACGCGAAGTCGAGTTCCTGCATCCGCTGCCCGTGCGGGCCCTGTGGGGAGTCGGGCCGGCTACTCATGCCAAGTTGGACAACGTTGGCGTGAAGACCGTGGGCGATCTTGCCGGACTCGGCCTTGACATTCTCACGGCGATGCTCGGCCAAGCCAATGGAACACATCTTCATCGACTCGCTGCGGGCCTCGACGACCGGGCGGTCGAGCCGGACAGAGAAGTCAAGTCGATTGGTCACGAAGAGACGTTCTCGGTCGATGTCTTCGAGGAGTCCGTTCTTGCGCACCATCTGGTGCGGTTGTGCGATGCCGTCGCGGCTCGCGTTCGCGGTGCAGGTGTGACGTCGCGCACCTTGACTCTGAAGGTCAAGTTCTCGACCTTTCACACCATCACGCGCAGCATCACGCTGGACCAACCCAGATCGACCGGCCCCGGTTTCGTGGACGCCCTCTCGCCGTTGTTGCGGCACATCGATCTTGCGCCCGGAGTGCGTCTCCTTGGCGTCAGTGCCTCCCATTTCGTGTCGTCCGATGCTCCACCTACGCCTGTGCAGGCAAGCCTGTTCGATGAACTGCGTGTACAAGACAACGAGGTGGCGGTACACAACGAAGATGTGTGGAACACGGCAAGTGGTGCCATCGACGAAATCCGGGCGAAGTTCGGACGGGGTGCGATTCGGAACGCTTCTGCCCTCGCCGATGGTACGAATGTCGGTGACAACCCCTGGGGCCCGCAGGCGCCGGAATCCGACGCTCGGGGTTAATTGCTGTCTGCATTCGAAATTTGCGCTGTGCGTTCGAAATTTGCTCTGTGCGTTGAGGATTTGCCGTGAACGTGCGAGACTGAGGTCGTGCCACTGTCAGACGACGAGCAACGAATCCTTCGCCAGATCGAAGAGCAGTTGCAAGAAGATCAGCGTTTTGCGCAGCTTGCTTCTCCTGCGGGCATGTATCGACAGTCGGCCAAGACGGTGCGCTGGGCAGTCCTTGGGGTTGTTGCGGGGCTCGTTCTCACCGTGGTGGCGTTGTCGGTCCACTTTCTTCTCGCATTCTGCGGTTTCCTGGTGATGCTCGGGTGTGCCCTTGTCATCGAGCGCCAGTTGCGAGCCATCGGCAAGGTGGGCGTCCAAGACATCGCTGCCTCGCTGCGAAAGAGTCGAATTGCCAGCACGCGGATGAGAGACCGTTTCCCGCACGACTAGATTGCGGAACATGAACCCCGTTTATCCGCCCGAAGCAACCGTCTACCGCGAGAAGGTCAAGTCCTTCCTGTCTCAGAAGTTGCCCGCCAACTGGGGCGGCATCGGGCAGCTCGATGGCAAGGAACTCGAGGATTTCGTCACGTCATGGCGTGTTGTCCTTCACGAGGCTGGGTATCTGGCTCCGAACTGGCCCGCGGAGTACGGGGGCGGCGGTCTTTCGGCGCTGGAACAGGTGATCCTTGCCGAAGAGTTCGCACGGGCTGGTGTTCCGATGGGCGGACCCAACGACGTGTTCGGTATCCAGATGCTGGGCAACACCATTTTGCGATGGGGGACCGAAGAGCAGAAGAAGCACTATCTGCCGCGCATTCTTTCCGGTGCGGACACGTGGTGTCAGGGTTACAGCGAGCCCAATGCAGGGTCTGACCTCAGCAATCTGGGTTTGAAAGGTCAACTCGACGGCGATCAGTGGATTCTCAACGGACAGAAGATCTGGACGTCAGCCGGCCACTTGGCCGATCACATCTTCACTCTCGTACGCACCGATCCCGATGCTCCGCGACACAAGGGCATTTCCTTCATCCTTGTCGACATGCGCCAGCCGGGAATCGAAGTGCGACCCATTCGGATGATCTCGGGCGAGAGCGAGTTCAACGAGGTGTTCTACACCGATGCAGTCGCGCGCAAAGAAGACGTCATCGGAGGTCTGAACAACGGTTGGGCCGTGGCCATGACCCTTCTGGGCTTCGAGCGCGGCGAGGCCGCAGCCGTCAGCCCGATTCGTTACCAGGCGGAAATGGACCGGCTGTTGTTGCTGGCCAAGCAATACGGCAAGGCCGATGATCCCCGTATCCGTCAGCGCCTTGCATGGTGCTACTCGCAGGTGCAGATCATGCGCTACCTCGGTATGCGCACACTCACTCAGTTTTTGCAGGGGCATCACCCCGGGCCCGATGCCGCAATCGGCAAGTTGTTCTGGAGTGAGTTCCACCGCATCAACACCGAGTTGGCCATGGAGATCATGGGGATGGATGGACTGGTGCCCACCGGCCGCAAGCCCTCTAGTGCCTTTGGTCCAGACGACGCCGGCGCACCGAACTCCACCAACAGTTGGGCGATGACATTTCTCAACGCACGTGCCGGAACCATCTATGCGGGTTCGTCGCAAATCCAGCGCAACATCACCGGCGAAATGGTCCTCGGTTTGCCCAAGGAGCCGCGAGTATGACGAGCGGCGCAGTGAACCCGGAGCCGCGAGTATGACGAGCGGCGCAGTGAACCCGGAGCCGCGAGTATGACGAGCGGCGCAGTGTGGGCTGTGTTGCGCCGTCCGGATTTGTGGTTGACCGCATTACGTCAAGTGGTGGTGTTGGCCCCTCAACGCTGGTGGGCGCGGGCGCCGTTCCTCCCACTGCCGAACAAGAAGTATCGAGAGATGCGCGCCACCATCCAATACGGAGATCCTGTGCACGCATTCGAGCCGCACGACGTGGTGAAATATCTGTCGTGGTGCAAAACGTACGGTGCCGCGTGAGACGGCACGTCAGACGCAACTTCAGACAAGCGGTCAGGTAACCGTGAAAAGCGCGCTCGTTCTCAACGCCACGTACGAGCCGCTGAGCATCGTGTCGATGCGGCGAGCAGCTTGCCTCATTCTCGCCGACAAGGCCGATCTCATCGAAGACGATGGCACGCACATGCGGGCCGAAAGATTCGCATTGCCTTCGCCGCTCGTCATTCGTCTGCGTTACGTGGTGCGAGTGCCGTATCACCGGCGAACTGCTCTGTCTCGTCGCGCTGTCATGGCTCGCGACGGCCACCGATGCCAATACTGCGGTGCCACCGCCGACAGTATCGATCACGTCATGCCCCGTTCGCGAGGGGGTATGCATGTGTGGGAGAACGTGACCGCTGCGTGTCGACCCTGCAATCTCCGCAAGCGTGATCGCACCCCCGAAGAGGCAGGAATGCCACTGGCACGATCTCCGCATGCGCCGCGAGAATCGGCCTGGATCGCCATGGCCGTGAATCGCGTACCTGATGAGTGGAAGCCCTACCTGGCCCACGCATCCTGAGCCGAACATTCGTGTTCACGTTTATGTTCGATCACTTTGACGTCATGATTGAGCCGTGGACTGGCCTCTGGAACGCCTGACGGGAAGCGCCGAGGAGTTGCACCATCGCGCTCTGCCCGCACGGCGTGGGCTGTGGGTGTGCACGCCAGATCGGCCGGCGGTGGTTCTGGGGTCGTCACAACCCGAGTCCGATGTCGACGCCGAGACGTGCCGATCGTTGGGTATCGATGTTGTGCGGCGTCGCAGCGGGGGAGGCGCCGTCTACGTACACCCAACGGAGTCGTTGTGGGTCGACGTAGTGATCCCCAGGGGCGACGCGCTCTGGCGCGACGACATCGGTGAATCCATGTGGTGGTTGGGCGAGGCGTGGCAGGCGGCGCTGATCGGAGCGGGAATCTCCGAGACCCGGGTGCATCGTGGGGCCATGATCAGCAGCGACTGGTCGAAAACCTTGTGTTTTGCGGGTGTCGGCCCCGGAGAAGTTCTGCACGTCGCCCCGGGAGCGACCGACTCTGGCGGTCGAACGAGCAAGGTTGTGGGCATCAGCCAGCGACGCAACCGCGAGATGGCCCGTTTTCAATGTGTGATGTATCGCCGGTGGGATGTCGCGCTCCACTCCCGGATGCTGCCGGCTCTGGCCGGCGACCTCGACCGCATCTCTGCCTGTGCGTGGGCCCCGGCCGAACTCGGTGATCTGGTCCTCCTCGGCCAGCACATTTCCTGAGATCAGCGGAAAAAAATCCCCACTTCGCCCCACCGCGGTGAAGAGTTGAGAAAGGCCCTATTTTTCGGGCTTTTTCGGCATTTGCGTCGTCGTCCGATGTCGCTGTGTGCCCAGATTTCTGACGTCCTTCCCCTGTAGTGGGGAAAGATGCTTGACAAGTGGGGGAAAGTGGGGCAAAGTGGAGTCCCATGGGGGGAGGTGGAGCCCGCCCCTTGTCAAGGGCGGCGAAAGTCGTTCGGGTGGAGGAAAGGGGCTCCGGGACGGAGACACCGTGTTTGTCGGAGTGCACGAGCGGCAGCTCGACCCCAAGGGTCGACTTGCTTTGCCTGCTGCATTCCGTCCGCGGTTGGAGCCGCGTTGCTATCTCGCCTTTGGTCAGGACAAGTGCGTTGATGTCCTGACTGCCGAGGCGTTCGAGAGTGTCGCAACCGAGGCGATGGAGAAAGTTCGCCGCGGGGAGATGGATCGCAATCAGATGCGAGCCCTCGCCAGCAACACGATCGAGGTCACGATCGATGCGCAAGGTCGCATCAATCTGGAAGAGAAGCTGCGTGAGTACGCCGGTCTCAGTCTCAATTCGAAAGTCATCGTTACCGGTGCGTTTGACCGCGTGGAAATCTGGGAGCCCACGCGTCACGAGCGCATCAGCCAGGCCGGCACCGAGAAGATCGCCGGCGTGGGGGAGTGATGACTGTGTCTTTCCCGATCGTGTTTCGCTCACCGGCAGTCTCTCGGTCAGCAAGATGGCTAGCCCCAACTCCGCCCGCTACCGTCTCGCTTGTTCCGGGGAGAAATCCCGGCGGCACTCGTTGGCCGAGGGGCTGCCGGTGAGCGAAACAAACGCATTTGTCCATGCTCCTGTGATGGAACGCGAGATCGTCGACGCTTTCGGGGATGTCCCCGCGGGAACCGTCGTCGATGCAACGCTCGGCGGGGCAGGTCATGCAGTGGCACTGCTGTCCGCACACTCGCATCTCGACATCATCGGCATCGACCGTGACGATGTCGCCATTGCCGCCGCTACTCGGCGACTCGCGCCATTCGGTGCACGTGCTCGTGTTGCTCGCGCCCGGTTCGAGGAGTTCGACGACGTTCTTTCGGCGCTCGGTACGGAGGCCATCTCCGGGGCGCTTTTCGATCTTGGTGTGTCTTCGCCCCAGCTGGACGAAGGCGATCGCGGTTTTTCCTATCGTGTCGAGGCCCCCCTCGACATGAGGATGGACCGCGGCCAGAAACTCACCGCTGCTGACGTGGTCAACACCTACGAGCGCGCTGAGTTGGTTCGCATCCTCCGTGACTACGCAGACGAGCGATTCGCCGGCCGTGTCGCGGATGGGATCATTGCCGCGCGTCCGGTGAAGACGACTGCCGAGCTCGCGGAAATCGTCACGTCGGCGATTCCGGCGGCAACCCGCCGCCGAGGTGGACACCCCGCCAAGCGCACCTTTCAGGCACTGCGCATCGAGGTGAACAACGAACTAGGCCAGTTGCCGTCGGCTCTGGAAAGTGCGATTCGCCATACTCAGCCACGCGGGCGTGTCGCGGTGATTTCGTATCACTCTGGTGAAGACCGGATCGTGAAGGGCATCTTTCGTCAGGCCGAAACGGGCGGATGCGAGTGCCCGGCACACCTGCCCTGTGGCTGTGGTGCCGTGCGTCTCGTGAAGCGTGTTCGCGTGAGAGAGACCCCTTCGGCGAGCGAGCAGGAATCGAATCCTCGTTCACGATCGGCGCGCCTGCGCGTTGTCGAACGTCTTGCGGAGAAGGTGTGACCGTGGCCGCAGTGGCACACGATCGCGCCGGACGGATCACGGCTCTTCCCGCGAGGGAAGTCGTCGCGGTGCAGCGGCCCCGCCTCGTCGTGGTCGAGCGTGGAAGCCGCGTCGTCTGGCTCATGGTGGGTTCGGCGCTGATGCTGTGTTTCCTCTTGTTCTTCGCTGCGATGCTGCGGACCAACCTGGCCCAGCAACAGCTGAAGCTCGACCAACTGAACCGTGACGTGGAAATGGCGCGCGATCACTACAACGACCTGCGCCACGAGCGCACTTTCCTTGCATCTCCCGATCGCCTGTCCTCGGAGGCTGCGAAGTTGGGAATGAAGCCTGCCGGGTCATCGAAGTACGTTGCTATCGACCCGGAGATTCTCGCCACCGTCGCGGCGGCAACGGGTGATCTCACCGATCACATCGCCAAGGAAGCAACGTCACCACTCGACGAGTTCGGCCGCATCAAGTCCGAGGTGGGTGCTGCCCCGTGAGTCGTACGGTTTCGGGAACGCCGCGAGTGAACCGTTCCCACGGCACTGCTGGCGCATCGTCGCGCTCGGGGGCGACTCGTGAGCGAGTCCACAGCGGTCGCTCAGCTTCCACGTCACGTTCGAAGTCGGCAACGCCGTCACATTCGGGAACGCGATCAGGAACACGTTCCGGATCCAACGTTCGAGCCCTCGAGTCTTCGCGTCGCCCCGCGGCCCAACGCTCTGCCGGATCCGGTGCACCGCGGGCCAAGACGTCGGCAACCCCGAAAAAGAAGCGTCGGAGTCGCCTGCGTCGTGTTGCCCTGCGACCCCGTGCAACCAAACAAGCCACCCCGATCATCAAGCGTCGTCTGCGCATCGCAGTGGGCGTGTTGGTTGCATTGTTGGTGGTGCTGATCGGCAAGGTGGCCTATCTGCAAACGGTCTCTGGCGACGCCTACCGCGAGGCCGGTCTGGCACTTCGCATGCGCACATCCACCCTGCGCGCCGAGCGCGGGTCGATTTTCGATCGCAACGGCCAGGAGATCGCACTCTCGGTGCCGATGATGACGCTGTATGCCGACCCGAAGGCCGTGGTGGATCCGGTGGGAACGGCGAAGGTCATCGCCGGGATCATGCAGTTCGATGCGGCGAAAGAAGCGAAGTTCGCCGAAACCCTGGCCGCACGCGAGTCCAACTTCACGTTCATTGCGCGGCAGATAGATCCGGACAGGGCCAAGGCTGTCACGGAGCTCGATCTTCCCGGAATCGGCGCCTACGAGGAGCCCGATCGCATGGTGGTGGGTGACGCCGCAAAGGCGGTGATCGGCCGCACCGACACTGATGGCATCGGAACCGC
>JBILKS010000045.1:0-7278 GCA_044376595.1 Ilumatobacteraceae bacterium
GAGGCGGCCTTCCAGGATGTGTTGGCGATCGCGGGCCTTGCCCAGGCGGTATTCCGAACGCCGCGTGATGACATCGATCTGGTGGGCCACGTAGCCCTCGATCGCGGTCTTCAGGTTCAAGGTGCGCGGCACACCGTCGACCAACGCCACCATGTTGACGGGGAAGCTGGTTTGCAGTTGGGTGAGCTTGAAGAGGTTGTTCAACACCACATTGGCGTTGGCATCGCGCTTCAGGGTGATGATGAGGTTGGTCTCGCCGCCCGAGGAGTTGTCGTTGACGTCGGCGATGCCTTCGAGGTCGCCACCGTCGACGAGTTCCTGGATGCGTGCGGCGATGGCCGAGCAACTGGTTTGGTACGGCAGCTCGGTGACGATGATCTGCATCTGACCGCGACGGCCCTCTTCGATGCTGGCCTTGGCGCGCACCTTCACGCTGCCGCGGCCCGTGCGATAGGCGTCGTAGATGCCGGCAAGGCCGAGGATCGTGCCGCCCGTGGGGAAATCGGGTCCCTTCACGAACTTCATCAAGTCGTCGGGAGTGGCCTCGGGGTTCTCGATGAGATGCAACGTGGCGTCGATGACCTCGCCCATGTTGTGGGGCGGGATGCTGGTGGCCATGCCCACAGCGATTCCCTGGCTGCCGTTGACCAACAAGTTGGGGAAACGCGCCGGGAGAACGACTGGCTCTTCGGTACTGCCGTCGTAGTTGGCAATCATGTCGACGGTGTTTTCGTCGATGTCCTGCAACAACAACATGGCAAGTGAATGCAGACGGGATTCGGTGTAGCGAGCAGCGGCCGGGCCGAAGTCGGGAGAGCCGTAGTTGCCGTGGAAGTCGATCAGCGGGTGGCGCAGCGAGAACGGCTGGGCCATGCGCACCAAGGCGTCGTAAATGGCGCCGTCGCCGTGTGGGTGGTAGCGGGCCATGGTGTCACCGGTGATACGGGCGCACTTCACGAAGGGACGGTCGGGGCGGAAACCCTGTTGTTCCATGTCCCAGATGATGCGGCGGTGCACGGGCTTGAGTCCATCGCGCACGTCGGGCAAGGCGCGCGACATGATGACCGACATTGCGTAGTCGAGGAACGATCGTTCCATTTCGTCTTGCAACGGAACGGGCTGAATGGCATCTGCTGGTTCGAGAGGCACGTTGGTCATTGTTTTTCTCTCTGTTTAGAAATCAAGGTTGCGGACGTCGCGGGCATTGGTGGTGATGAAGTTCTTGCGACTCTCCACGTCGTCGCCCATGAGCACGCTCATCACTTCGTCGGCGAGTGCGGCCTCTTCCACCGTGACCTGCAAAAGGGTGCGTGACAGCGGATCCATGGTGGTGGAACGGAGTTCTTGCCAGTCCATTTCACCCAGACCTTTGAGGCGCTGGAACTCTTTTTTGTGGTTGGGTTTGTCGGCAAGGAAAGCGGCCTTGGCCACATCGTCCTTGAGGTAGATCTTTTCCTTGCCCACTTCGGTGGAATACAGCGGCGGCTGGGCGATGTACACGTAACCGGCTTCGACCATGGGCTTCATCTGGCGATAAAAGAACGTGAGCAGCAGGGTGCGAATGTGACTGCCGTCGACATCGGCGTCGGCCAGCGCGATGACCTTGTGGTAGCGGGCCTTGGTTGCATCGAACTCGTCGCCCACGCCGCCACCGATTGCGGTGATGAGGGCCTGGATTTCGTTGTTCTTCAACATCTTGTCGAGGCGAGCGCGCTCGACGTTCAGGATCTTTCCGCGAATGGGAAGGATGGCCTGCACGCGCGGATCGCGGGCGTCGACTGCGGTGCCGCCGGCCGAGTCGCCTTCCACGATGAAGAGTTCGCTCTCGTCGGGGTTGCCACTGGAGCAGTCCTTCAACTTGTCGGGCATGCCCGCGCCAGACAGTGCGGTCTTGCGGCGCACGGCGTTGCGGGCGTTCTTGGCGGCCAAGCGCGCCTGGGCGGCGGCGATGGCCTTTTTCACGACCTTGTTGGACTCGGCCGGGTTCTCGTCCATCCATTCGGCAAGTGCCTTGTTGGTGGCCTTCTGCACGAAGGAACGCATGGGAACGTTGCCCAACTTGGCCTTGGTTTGGCCTTCGAACTGCGGTTCGCGCAGCTTCACGGCCACGATGGCGGTCATGCCTTCGCGAATGTCCTCGCCCAGGAGGTTGTCGTCTTTTTCCTTCAAGAGTCCTTTGTCGCGGGCGTACTTGTTGAGCACCGACGTGAGTGCCGTCTTGAAGCCCTCGACGTGCATGCCACCTTCGGTGGTGGAGATGCCGTTGGCGTAACCGTGGATGCCCTCGTAGTAGCCGGTGTTCCACTGCACGGCGATGTCGAGTTGCATGCCCTCGGCTTCGTCTTCTTCTTCGAAGTGGGCCACCTTGGAAAACAGCGCGTCTTTGGAAGCATTGAGGTGCTTCACGAAGTCCACGATGCCGCCCTTGTACTGGTACGTGATGGTCTGCTCGCGACCGGGACGCTCGTCGCTGAAGTTGACCGCAAGACTCTTGTTGAGGAACGCCATGGTCTGGAGACGCTCGGTGACCGTGCGGGCCACGAACTCGATGCCCTCGGCCGCGAAGATGGTGGGATCGGGATAGAAGGTGACCGAGGTGCCGGTTTTGCGACCTTTGGCGGGGCTGGGGCCCACCTTGGCGATCTTGCCCTTCATCTTGCCGCCGTCGACGAACTCGATCTTGTAGCGATCGCCGCCACGGTCGATTTCCACCACGACATTGGTGGACAGGGCGTTGACCACACTGACGCCCACGCCGTGGAGCCCACCCGAGACTTTGTAGCCCTCGCCACCGAACTTGCCGCCGGCGTGCAGCACGGTGAGCACCACTTCGGCAGCGCTCTTGCCCTTGTGGGGGCCAGAGGGGTACGGATCGACGGGGATGCCGCGGCCGTTGTCTTCGACCCGGCAACCGCCATCGGCCTGAAGGATCACGTTGATGGTGTCGCAATAGCCGGCCATGGCTTCGTCAACCGAGTTGTCGACGACTTCCCAGATGAGGTGGTGCAAACCAGCCAGACCCGTGGAGCCGATGTACATACCCGGGCGTTTACGGACGGGGTCGAGGCCTTCGAGAACTTGAATGTCCTTTGCGCCGTAGTCGGCGGCGGGCTTCTTGGAACGGCTTGTCGCGGGTGCTTTCTCGGTCATGGGCAGAAATCAGCCTCGCTCTTTTTCGGTGGGGTCAAGGGACATATTGAAAGACATATTCGAAGGTCAGTGTGTGCAGAGGAAACCCCTGCGGAACAACGTTGAAAGTGTACCAATCGGGTGCATCCGGATCGGTTATATCCACCGATTTCACCGGCGTTTTTGGCGCACCTCGATACGCACGATGGATGCGCCGATGCGCTCGGACAAACGTGCCTTCACGTTGTTTTCGAGGAAGCGAAATTGTGTGACCCACGCAGCGTCGCTTGCTTCCACCAGCAACACGCCTTCTTCCAATTTCACAGGCTGGATGTTGCGTGCAAGATCTTCACCCACAACATCGTCCCAATGCGTGAAGATGCCGCCGACCTGTGATGCGTTGTCCATTCGCAAGCGACGCAACAGACCATTCATGGTTTCGTCCAACGGCACGGGATCTACAGGCACAGAATCCCCGGCGCTCATGACTGGCCACCTTCAACACCGGAAATCGTGCCATGGGCGATGTGCAAGACACGCTCGGGACGAGCCGCTTCGGGTAGACCACTTGCCGAGGTGATGATCACCTGCCCTGCAGGCATGTTGGCGAGCAGGGCGGTGGCGCGGGTGGGGTCGAGTTCGGACAGCACGTCGTCGAGCACCAGAATCGGTGGCGAGCCCACGGAATCGGTGACCAATCGGTGGGTGGCCAAGCGCAACGCCAAGGCCAACGTGCGCTGCTCACCCTGGGACGCCTGGGTGCGGGCTGGTAGGCCGTTGATCGACAGTTCCAACTCATCGCGGTGCGGGCCCATGGTGGTGAGGCTGCGACGCAGATCGTCGGCCCGAGCCTGGCTCAGCGCATGTGACAGGCCGATGCGACGCCACTCGGGCTCGTAGCTGACATCGGTGGGTGTGGCACGTCCTGCCAGTTGCTCGTAGGCGGTGTTCACCATGGGTTGCAACTTGGCCACCAGTTGTGCCCGGGCATCGCCCAGTTCACCGCCGGCAGTGGCCAGTTTTTCGTCCCACACGTCGAGGGTCAGTGCATGGTCGGCGGACAACTGTGATGGGTTTGGCCGATAGCCAATCTGCTTGAGAAAGGTGTTGCGTTGTCGTACCACGCGGTCGACCTCGCGTCGCACCGCGTCGTATCTGGTGGCGGTTGCCACCAAGGCGTCGTCGAGGAAACGGCGTCTCTCCCCCGGTCCTCCTTTGATCAACACCAGGTCGTCGGGAGAAAACACCGTGGTGCGCAACACTCCGAGAAGGTCGCGTGTGCGTACCAGTCGTTGACGATTCACCTGCACGCGATTGCGTCCGGAACGGGTGAGTTCGGCCTCGATCAACACTTCGCGGCCGTCGTTGTGTCGAATCTGCGCACGCATGATGGCCGTCTCTTCACCGTTGCGAATCAACGTGTCGACAGGAACGCCGCGAAAACTGTCGAGGGTTGCCAGGAATGTGAGTGCTTCCGCGAGATTGGTCTTGCCTTGGCCGTTGGCACCGAGAAGAGCCGTTGTTCCTGCAGTGAACGAGATGGTCGCTGACGAGTAGTTGCGGAAGTTGGTGAGCTCCAACTGCTCGACGATCATGCGTGGATCGCTAGATGCGTTGTGGCATGAGCAGGTAGAGGTAGTCCTCGGCGTGCTCGGTTGCCGCACGGATCACTGCCGGGCGATTGGGGTCCGTTGTCTTGATCACCACGTCGTCACCGGGAATGGCGTCGATACCCGCAGCGAGATACTCCGAGTTGAACGCAATCGTGAGATCGTCACCCACGAACACTGCGTCGAGATCTTCCTCGAACTCATCGTTGTCTTTGGTGCCTGCAGTGAGCTTGAGTCCGGTGTTGCTCATGTGCAATCGAACGGGTCCTTGCTCGCGAGCGAGGATGCGCGCACGACGCAACGCATCGAGCAACGCTTCTCGGTTCGTGGTGAGCGTGTTGGGATAATCGCCCTGGATGAGATTGCGGTAGTTGGGGTATTCGTTGGTGAGGATGCGAGTGGTGAGTTTCGTGTCATCGACTTCGAAGGTCACCGAGTTCTCGTCGATGCTGATGATTGCTTCCTTGGCTCCGGCCAAGAGGCGCTGAACCTCGGTGAGTGCACGGCTGGGTACGAGCACTTTGGTGGTTGCACCAATCACGATTGTCGACACATCGCGCACGGCGAGTCGGTATGAATCTGTGGCGACCAAACGCAGAGTGCCCTCTTCGCCCGACAACAACACGCCAGTCAATGCGATACGCATCTGGTCGGAGCTCGCCGCCCGAACCACCTGGCGCAATGCCTCACCGAACTCGCTGGCCGGCACAGTGAACGGTTGGCCCGACGATGGAGCGACGTTGGGAAAGTCGAGTGCGTTGTAGGTGGGAACGGTGAACTGCGAACGACCACTGCGAACGGTGAGCGATTCCGGCGCTGCCTCGATGGTGATCTTGCCCTCGGGCAACGACCGCACGATGTCGTTCAACAACTTGGCACTGATCAACGACAGTCCGTCTTTGTCGCCGCCGACGGGCAGTGTTGCCTGAAGTGACATGTCGTTGTCGGTGGAGGTGAGATGCAACACATCGCCCTTCACCTGGAGACGCACACCGGAGAGAGCCGGCAATGCACCAACGCGACCTGAAGCCACACGCGATGCCAAGCCCAGGGCTTCGGCGAGTTGTTCACGTTCACAGCGGAATTTCACGACGGGTCCTTACTGTCTTCGAATGGGAGATAGTTCTCTAATGCTTGTAATAAGGGCTGTGGATTGTGGACAAACCCCGTGTGACCCAACTGCTGCATGAGAAAGGGTCGACGCACATTGTCCACAGTTTTCCACAGCGGCGGGCGAACACATGATTGCTTCGGGGGATAACCCCCCTGTCGTGCCCAGAGCTGCGCTGTTTGTCCCCGACGCCGCCCACACGTTGTCCCCAGAAGAAATGACATGTCAGGCCTTCTTCGACCGGCGCAAGAGTTCGGTGACCTGGTCGTAGACCTGCTTGCGCTCGGCCATGAGACGCTGCACTTTTTCCACCGCGTGGATGACGGTGGTGTGGTCGCGACCGCCGAAGAGGCGTGCCAAAGAGGGGTAACTGAGCTCGGTGAGCTCGCGCATCACGTACATGGCAATCTGGCGAGCCATGACCAACGGGCGCTGACGACTCTTGCCACGGAGGGCATCGACGCTGTAGCCCAGATATGAGGCGATGTCTTGTAGCAACTCTTCGTCGGTGCGATGGCGTGTTGCTGATTCTGACAACAAGTCACCCAGCAACTCTTGGGCGGTGGCAACGGTCATCTGGATGCGGTTCAGCGCCGCGTAGGCGGTGACACGAATCAGCGCACCTTCCAGTTCGCGGATGTTCGAAGTGATGTTGGCGGCGATGTACTCGAGAACGTCGTCGGGAACCTTGTTCCCGTTGCGTTCGGCGTAGTTGCGCAGAATGGCCAGACGGGTCTCGAGGTCCGGGGGCTGAATGTCGGTGATCAGACCCCAACGGAAACGCCCACGAAGACGGTCTTCAAGGGTGGGAATCGCGTCGGGCACACGGTCCGAGGAGATGACGATCTGCTTGTTGGCGCCGTGGAGCGAGTTGAACGTGTGGAAGAACTCCTCCTGCAGGCCCTCTTTGCCTTCCATGAACTGGATGTCGTCGATCAACAACACGTCGACCTCGCGGTACCGGCGCTTGAAAGCAGCGGTGGTGTTGGTTCGAATCGCATCGACGTACTCGTTCATGAACGTTTCGGTGGACACGTAGCGCACCTCGTAGTGCGCATAGTTCTGGTGAACGTATTCGCCGATGGCGTGGAGAAGGTGAGTCTTGCCCAACCCCGCCGAGCCGTAGATGAACAACGGGTTGTACGACCTGGCCGGTGTTTCGGCCACGCGGTGCGCGGCGGCAAGAGCAAACTGGTTCGAGGCGCCCTTCACGAAAGTGTCGAAGGTGTAGCGCGGGTTCAAACCACTGGCGCGATTGCGTGCCTCGGTTTCCACACGGTTTTCGGTGAGCACACCAACACCGGAGTCGGCGCCACCTGCTTCCCGGAATGCGCTTCCGGCGAGTGATGCATCGCTGAGAGCGTCGGCCAACAGGTCGTCGAACGACTCATGATCGATGGGCGCAACTTCCACCTCGAGCTCGCGGTC
>JBILKS010000046.1:0-7197 GCA_044376595.1 Ilumatobacteraceae bacterium
AAGTCGAACACGCAGGATCCAAGCACGTACTGCTCGAGTGTCTGGTAGTGAATCACGAGGTCGCGACCCGTGAGTCCGATTTCTTTCAAGTAGGTCAGCAGGTGGTGACTGATGACGGCACCGTTCTTCAGATTGCCCTCGCTGCTCACCAAGGCCACACCAACGTCGGGGTGTCTGGCGAAGGCGACGCGAATGGCGAGTGCCAGTTGGACGATTTTCTCGCGCGGCGAGCCGGTGCTGTCACTGAAGCCGGCAACAGCTTCGCCCAACATGTGGTCGACCATGGCCATCAGCAGGCTTTCCTTGTTGGGGAAGTGCCGGTACAGGGCCGTGGCGTCGACCTCGAGCTCGGCGCCCAACGCACGCATCGACAAACTGGCCAAACCCTGTCGATCGGCGAAGGCCATGGCCGCATCGACGAAGTCCTGCGGGGTGAGCGGACCTCGCTTGTTCGACATGTCTGAATTCTACTTCAGCAAGGGCTCCCAATTCCTCGGGCACTAGAGTTGACGCCGGACCCGAGGTCGCTCGGGATTGTCGAAGGGGGACACCATGCCTGGTCCGGGAATGCACTCGGGAATCGCAACAGACGATGCCATGAATCTGGCCATGTCAGAGAAGGCAATTCCGCTGTACGAGGCAGTGAAGCAGTTCATCAAGAACGAAGTCGAGCCGATCACCGAGGAGTTCTATGCACTCGGCGAAGGCCGCACTGATCGGTGGAGCTACGCGCCCGGCCAGCTCGAGTTGCTCGAGTCGGTGAAGGACAAGGCAAAGGCCAACGGCCTGTGGAACTTTTTCCTCCCCAATGCCGAAACCGGCGAGGGCTTGTCGAACCTCGACTACGCATACATCGCCATGGAACTGGGAAAGAACCCATTGGCCTCGGAGTGCCTGAACTGTTCTGCGCCCGACACCGGGAACATGGAAGTGCTGGAGCGTGTCGGTACTCCTGCACAGAAGAAGGAATGGCTCGAACCGTTGCTGCGCGGCGAGATTCGCTCGGCCTATGCAATGACCGAACCCGACATTGCATCGTCCGATGCGAAAAACATCGCTTGCCGTGCGGTCCTCGACGGTGACGAATGGGTGATCAGCGGCGAGAAGTTCTACATCTCCGGTGCAGGTGACCCGCGATGCAAGATCATGATCGTGATGGTGCTCACCAGCCCCGACGGTCCGCCGTCGCGCAAGCACTCGCAGATTCTGGTTCCGATGAACACACCCGGTGTGGAAATCCTCGGTGCAATGCACGTGTTCGGCGAAGACGATGCGCCGCACGGGCACATGCACTTGCGTTTCAACGATGTTCGTGTTCCGAAGGACAACATGTTGCTCGGCGAGGGTCGGGGATTCGAGATCTCGCAGGTACGCCTCGGGCCTGGACGCATCCACCACTGCATGCGTTCCATCGGTGCAGGTGAGCGTGCGCTCGAGTTGATGGTGCGCCGCGGTCTGCATCGTGAAGCTTTCGGCAAGCCGCTCACACGTTTGGGCAAGAATCCCGAAGTCATCGCCAAGGCACGTATCGAGTTGGAAGCATGCCGACTCATGGTGTTGCGCGGCGCCAAAGCCATGGACACCATGGGCAACGCCGAGGCGCGTGTGTGGGTGAGTGCCGTGAAGGCAATGGTCCCCGAGCGCGTGTGCAAGATCATCGACGAAGCGATCCAGATGTACGGGGCAACCGGTGTGTCGCAGTGGACGCCACTGTCGCGCATGTACGCCAGCCAGCGCACCCTTCGTCTGGCCGACGGCCCGGACGAAGTGCACTGGAGCGTGGTGGGTCGCTTCGAGATCTCCCGTTACGAGAACGATCCGGAAATCGAAAAGCCCACCGAGTACCGGGGGATGTTCGCCGGGCCTGCCTGAGGCTGATCAGCGGCCGCGAAAGGGCCTGATGCCGTCGGCGGGAACTCGTCCCAATCGTCCGGCCTGAAAATCTTCGAATGCCTGTTGGAGTTCTTGGCGGGTGTTCATGACGAAGGGCCCATACTGCTCGACTGGCTCGCCGATGGGTTCGCCGCCCAGCAACATCACTTCGAGTGGCTCGTGCGATCCGGCCGTGACGGTGATGGTGTCGCCCGCGCCGAACACCGCGAGTCGTCCAAGACCGAAGGGTGCTTCTTCCATGCCCACCGTGCCTGTTCCGGCGAGTCCGTAGGCGAGTGCGTTGTAGTGCGGGTTCCACGGAAGTGTCATGCGTGCGCCGGGAGCAATTGTGGCGTGCGCCACCACGATGGGTGTGTGGGTGGATCCCGGTCCTTTTGCCCCGCCGATCTCGCCGGCGATCACGCGGATCAACGTTGTGGCATCGGGCGTGGTGACCAGCGTGACGAGATTCGCTTCCAGGTTTTGGTACGCGGGCGGAATCATCTTCTTCTTGCTGGGGAGATTCACCCAGAGTTGGATTCCGTGAAAGAGCCCACCCCGAACCACAAGATCCTCGGGTGGTGTTTCGATGTGGAGAATGCCGCCGCCCGCTGTCATCCACTGGGTTGCACCGTTGGAAATGACACCGCCTCCACCATGCGAATCCTGGTGAATGAAAGTTCCATCGACGATGTAGGTGACGGTTTCGAAGCCACGGTGCGGATGCCAGTCCGTGCCACGCGGTTCGTACGGCGCGTAGTTCACCTCGCCCATTTGGTCCATCATGATGAACGGGTCGATGTCGGCCTTCGAGGTACCGGCAAATGCACGGCGCACAGGAAAGCCCTCGCCTTCGTGTCCACTGGGTGCGGTGGTGACTTTCTTGACCGGACGACTGCGCACAGATGGGTTGTCGGCAAGTTCGAGCCCGATACGGGGCAGGGTCAGTGTGTCTGCGGTGATGGCTGGCATGGTGTACCTACTTGGCGGACGACGCGATGAGAGCGATGATGCGATCAAAGGCGCGTTCGGCCAGGTGCATCTCCTGAGCCTGGGAAGCGAAACGCCGTGTGGGAAGGTGCCGACCGGCGGCCCATGTGCTGACGCCCAATGTTGTCCACATCATCAAGGCCGTGATCTCGGCGAGTTCCGTATCCGTGGCTTCGGAGTTGTCGACGACGGAGCCCGCTGGCGTACCCCCGCGCAGATCCCGCACCAACTCGGCGGCCAGTGCAACGTTGGCGGCGGAAGTGGCATCGAGTCGATCGCTCAGCTCGCCCGTGATGGCATTGCCGATGGTGGGACTGGAGAGTCCGAAGTTCAAAATGGCGGCGATTCCGGGGTGTTCGCGTGTCCACTCGAACTGCGAAGTGATCCAGGCGCGAAGACGTGCCTCGGGCGAAGGTCCTGCAGCCGCGACGGCGGCGGCGTTCTGTTCCACGTATTGCTCATACGACTGCACCACGGCCTCGGCCATCAAAATGTCGGCGGAACCGAAGTGGTAGTTCACCAAACTCGGCGCGAGACCGAGTTCGGCGCACAACTGCTTGAGTTGTATTCCGTTGGCGCCGTGTACGGCGAGAGCCTGCTGCGTCGAGGCGAGAAGTCTGTTGCGTGATTCACGTGAGCGTGGCATGGTTGCCCACCAAACTAGTGAACCAATTCGCTGCTGTCTCGGGTTTACGGCTCGACAATGGCGAAGTTCGTCTGAAAACCGTCGAGATCGCCGAGAATCGTGAGAAGTGCACCGGCATCACCTTCGATGATGATGTTTCCCGCTTCCAACTCGGCCAGAAAAGTGCTCTGTTGGGTGACAACCAACAGCAGCGTGGCGCGAGTCAACACCACCGATGCATCTGCGTGCGCGGCGTGCCGGCGTGGGGTCGAGCACAGGGTTCTGTTCGACAGTGACAAAGACCACTTCTCTTCGATGTCGGTGAACGTCCAGTTGACGACAACCGAAACGCCACCCATGTTCTCGGACTTCGTCCGCACGGCGAGACTGTCGAACACTTGCTCGACAGTCATGGCCGCCAACAAGCCCCGAGCCCGAATGGCCGTATTGGCGGGCGGTGGCGGACCTTGTCGAAGTTCTTGTGCTCCCATGAGGTAGGCGTTGCGGAAGGTCGACGACTCGGCTTGGTAGCCCAACTGTTCGAGTGCATCGGCTTGAAGATGTCGTGCATCGGCATTGTCGGGTTCGGCGAAGACGAGATGGTTCACCACTTCGACAACCCAGCGATAGTCACCTTGGTCGAACGAACTCCGAGCCTTGGCGAGAAGAGCATCGGCACCTCCCATGAAATCGACGTACCGTTGGCCGGCAGCGACCGGCGGCAACTTGTCGAGGTTGGCCGGGTTGCCGTCGTACCAACTGAGGTAACGCTGGTACACCGCCTTGCAGTTGTGCACCAAGTCGCCGTAGTAGCCACGAGTGTGGCTCTGCGCCAGAAACTCTTCGGGGAGTTCCAGAGTGTGGGCAATCTCGGTGGGCGTCATCCCGTGATTCGCCCAACGCATCGTTTGGTCGTGCATCCAGCGGTACAGGTCGCGTTGCAAGGTGAGGAAACCCACTACGTCGTCGCCACCCCAACGCGGCCAATGATGCGAGGCGAACATCAGGTTGGTCTGTTCTCCGAAGAGTTCGATCGTCTCGTTGATGTACTTCGACCACGACAACGCATCACGTACCTGTGCGCCACGTATCGGCACCAGATTGTGCATGGTGTGGGTGCAGTTCTCGGCCATGCACAACCAACCGTGATCGGGAAAGAAGAAGTTCATCTCGGCGGGTGCTTCGGTCTCGGGTGTCATCTGGAAGATGATCCGTACGCCGTCGACAACCAGTTCTTCGCCGGTATGGGTGATGTCTTCGGTGGGTGCGATGAGCCCCGGAGGTCCGATGGGAATGCTCTTGCCGAGGCCCGAGTCGATGTGTGCTTCGGGTCGCGCGGGGAGCAACGGGCCGAACTGGTAGGTGCCACGTCGGCCCATGGCTGGTCCGGCAATGACATTCTCGGCAACGGTCTCGTGGAGAAAGCCCTCGGGTGCGATCACGCGGCACCGGCCCGCATCGACGTCGTTCTGCGTGGTGACTCCGAGAACTCCGCCGAAGTGATCGGCATGCGAATGGGTGTAGATCACTGCCACCACCGGGCGCTTGCCAAGATGTTGATCCACCAGGTGCATCGAAGCCCGTGCCGTGTGCTCAGATGTCAACGGATCCACGACGATCCATCCCGTGTCACCTTCGATGAAGGTGATGTTGGAGATGTCGTATCCGCGTACCTGCCAAATGTGTGGGGCAACTTCGTACAGGCCGTGCCGTCGATTCAGTTGGGCCTGGCGCCACAGACTGGGGTTCACGGTGTCGGGGGCCGGTGCATCGTCGGCGACGAAGTCGTACTTGCTGATATCCCACACCATCCGGCCGTTGCCGTCTTCGATGCGGCCACCGGGAATCGAAGCGATGTGCCCGCGATCTGCACGTGTGAAGTCCTCGGGGTCGAGGGGAATCGTCACGTGTTGGTTGTGTGACCGGGTGTGCGACGACGCGGGCTTGTACCCGCCACGAGAATCTGACATGTGCCCTCCGATAGACAACGAGAGACTATTTCTTCGTGGCGACTTTCTTCGCTGTGGGCGGTTCGGCCAGTCCCGACTGAATCGCTGTGAAAATTTCGGCCATGTTCTTCACTTGCGAGGGGCTGAGGTGGTCGAAAAGGTGGTGACGGACGTTTTCCACGTGGTCGGGCGCAGCCTTTTGCAGACGCTTCCAGCCGATGGGGGTGAGGGTCGCCATCATCACGCGACGGTCCGACTCGCTGGGGTTGCGGGCCACCAGGCCCCCTTTCACCAGCCCATCGAGGCGCCGTGTCAATCCGCTGGGCGAGAGGCGCAAAGCAGAGGCAAGGTCACACATCCGCATGGTGCGTGCATCGGATTCCGACAGATACACCAGAACTTGATAATCGCCGAGGGTGAGATTGTGTTCGGCCAAACCAGCCTCGAAGGCGGTGGTGAGGTCACCGATGCACTCGATGAACGAACGCCACGCCACTGCTTCGGTGGAGTTGAGCCAACGTGTCTGTGTCACGCATCGAGAATAGTGGAGCCCAACAACTATTGCGACCGCAATGAGGTCCGCAATGGTGTGCGAATTGAGGTGCGGACCAATGCGTGAAATGAGGTCTGTGGCGCGTTCTAAGGTGTTCCGAGACGAGGCCCAGAGTCAAGATCTGGGAACAAGGGGGAATCATGTCTGCCGACTTGGAAAAGAGAGTGGCCCGGCTCGAGGCCATCGAAGCAGTGCGCTTCGCGTTTCACAGGTACCTGCACACGATCGACAACAACCAGATCGATCAGTTGCTGGCCGAAGTGTTCACGCGTGACGCGGTGCTGGAAATTGCCAACTATCCACCCGGCAGCGGAGAGAACCTGATTCTCGATTCGGAAGAAAAGATCCGCAAGATCTACGGACCCATCCGTGCCGACGGACATCGACACAATGCGGCCAACACGTCGATCGTGGTCAACGACGACTGCACCGAGGCACTGCTCACGTCGTACTTCGTGACAACGATTGCGTGGGGCAACCAGGGCGGCATGTATGAGGGAACGTTCGTTCCTGCCGGAGACGGCACCTGGAAAGCGCGCGTGTGGCGAGTGTCCAGCCAATGGGGTTGGCGTCTTGCCGACACAGGGATGGAGCTTCCCGATCCGTACCTGTACGACCCGCCGTCGGTGGGAACCCGTCACGGTGGTTTGCAGCCGAAATAGGCGCAGTCCGCGAAACTCCACTAGAACCCTGCAATGACCACATTGCAGGGTTCTTTGTTTCTCGTCGTCGGTGCCACCGGAGGTTTGGGTGGTGAGATTGCTCGCGATCTCGAGGCGAAAGGCGCCTACGTGTTGCGGACCTCGCGTACGTCGTCGGACCTTGCCGTCGACATCACCGCGCACGATCAACGAGCCAAGATCGTCGAGTTGGTGGCCGAGCACGGCGGCGTCGATGGAGTGATCGTGGCATCGGGAGTCGTGGGCTTCGGCATGCACGGAACCCTCACCGACGCCGACATCACCAACATCGTGGGTGTGAATCTCACTGCTCCGTTGGCTTTGGTCAACGAGCTGCTGCCACACGTCAAGGACGGCGGGAACATCACGTTGATCACCGGTGCGGTGGTTGATTTTCCCACGCTCGGCATGGCGGCCTACACCGCAGCCAAAGCCGGACTTTCGGCCAGTTGTGCAGTGCTCCGTCGCGAACTGCGGTCGCGCAAGATCACGGTTCTCGATGCGCGGCCGCCGCACACCGAAACGGGT
>JBILKS010000047.1:0-7143 GCA_044376595.1 Ilumatobacteraceae bacterium
GCCCGGGTACGGAGTGTCGGTGATCAGCAACGACTCGGCGCCGAGTGCACGAAGCTCCGGAATCAAGGTGGCAAAACCTTCGCTCCAGACATTGTCGGGAAACGGCTGTCGGGTGTTCACGTCGAGTAGTCGATTCGAATACGACATCACGACCAGAGAGACTTTCGCCTTGGACATCTCCGCTTTCACGGCCTCTCTCCACGGAGCGCACTGCGGATAAGTGGCCCCGACCATTGAGTTGTAGGTGATCACTTCGATCGGTGCACAACCGGATTTGGTGAATGTGAGCAACTTCCAGCCACGTGAACGCGCAACATTGTCGAGCGCCGGAAACCATTGGGCGGCATGGGAGTCGCCGAAGAGTGCAACCGTGAAATCGGAAGTGACGTCGCCCGACACACAGTCGCGCGGGGTGACCGCATCAGCGCTGAGGTGACATCCGTTGTCGTACAACTTCGGTCTGTCGATGAGGGCACGACCGAGTGACGGTTCGAGATTCGACGGAACCTTCTCTGTTGCAATGCTTTCGAGAATGGCGGGGGGAGTCTCTGTCGGGCTCGCTACTGGCGGTGGTGGACCGGGCACGGTTGTCTCGGTGGGAAGTGTCGTTGTCGCTTCGGGCGATGCTGCGGCAGTTGTGGCGGGCGACGGCGACGTTGTGGGGGGAATTGTCGTCGAGTCGATGACCGGGCGCTCGGCAGCTTCGCCGGAGGACAGCGCCACGTCGTTGTTGCGAAGCAACACGCCGGCTGAGACACCGGCGACCACCAGCAGTGCGCCGAGTGACAGCGACAGAGTTCTTTTGCCGGAGAGTTGTCGCGAGTGGCGAATGGGGTTTTCGACGAAACGATACGAGAGTTCTGCTCCCACCACGGAAATGGCAATTAACCCGATTCGCTCGATCGCGTTCGGGGAGTGATCCAACGCCGCTTCGCCGATGATCAGCACGGGCCAGTGCCACAGGTAGAGCGAGTACGAGCGCGCACCAACGTACTGAAGAAGTGGATGGCGAAGAATCAGAACCGGTCCACGTGTTGTTGTGTCACCACCCATCAGCACGAATGCAGTCCCGATCACCGGAAGGAGTGCGATGTAGCCGGGAAAGCGCATTTGTTCGTGGAGAACGAAAACGCCGACAACGATCATTGCGAGTCCGAGCCACGCGACGATGGTTCGGATGTCCTGACGCACAGCAGCGATTCGCTTCCACGACAGCGCCAACAGCGCACCGACTCCGAGCTCCCATGCACGGGCATGGGACCCGAAGAACGCCCACGGTTGCGCCGCCGATGTCTGCCAGATGCAGACGGCAAACGAAACGACCACGAGCCCAGTGACACCGATGGTGGCGCGTCGAATCGGGGTGCGAGTGCGCCACAACAACACCGCCAACAATGCGGGCCACACCATGTAGAACTGCTCTTCCACCGCGAGCGACCAGTAGTGCTGGAGCGCCGATGGGGGAAGCGCCGACTGCAGATAGTCGGTGCCTCGATCGGCGAAGACGAAGTTGGCAACAAACATCGACCCGGCGATTGCGTCGGTGCCGAGGTCACGCAGGCGAAGGGGCTCCAGCCAATAACGCCCTGCGATCACCGTGCCGACGATGACGACTGCCGATGCGGGCAGCAGGCGTCGCACGCGACGCGCGTAGAAGTTGGCGAACGAGATGCGGCCATTGCGCGCATGTTCGGTGATCAGAAGATTCGTGATCAAGAAGCCCGAGACAACGAAGAAAACGTCGACACCGATGAATCCGCCCTGCATGGCAAGGAAGTGGGCGTGGTAGAGGACAACCGCGCCGACGGCGAGGGCTCTCAGGCCCTCGATGTCGCTGCGCAGGTTCTTGGGTTCGCTGCGCATGGTGGCGATGATACAAACGTTGTTCTTCGCACGATGGTTGTGGTCGAGACCGGCGTCGATCCGGTGACCTTCCGCTTTTCAGGCGGACGCTCTGCCGACTGAGCTACTCGACCGAGTGGGGTGTTGCCACCCCAAACGCGGTCCCGACGGGACTCGAACCCGCGACCTCCGGCTTGACAGGCCGGCGTGAACTCCAACTTCACCACGGGACCAGAAACTGGTCACATTGCATTTTCGGCTATGTAAATCTTCATTCGGTACTGACTTCGAAAGAAGTCCGCACCCCCAACGGGATTCGAACCCGTGCCGCCACCTTGAAAGGGTGGTGTCCTAGGCCACTAGACGATGGGGGCTTGATTCGACTCCACGTGAGAGCGTGGAAAAACTATCAGGGTTCCGCCTGTTTTCCCCCTCGGCGCCAGCGGAGCTCATTTTCGGGGCTGTTCGGGGAGTTGGAAGGCGCTGACCGCACCCTCGAGGAGCCAGCCCAGGTAGGCGTACAGGTGATGTTGGGCTTCGTCGCTCTCGGCGTCGGCTGTTGTGTCCTTCATTGTGTTCCGTTCCGTGTCGTCTTCGCTCACATCGAGAAGAGTGCCGAGAAGCAGGCGGATCGAGTTCAGGGTCTGCATGAAAAGAATCATGTCGTTGTCGGACATGGGGGTCTCGGTCTCGATCATCTCCACGGCGCGAGAGATGGCAGCAAGACGCGATGCGACCAGTTCTCCGCGCATCAGACCCTGGTATTCCTCGTCCAGTTCCGGATCCTGGTGGTACGCGGCAGGAAAGAGGCGTCGCAGCAGGGGGTCGTCACTTTCGCCCTGTGTCAGCACGTCACGCAGTTCGCCGAACATGTGAAGGAGAAGCTGTCGGACATCCGGCGCCATGTTGAGTGCGTAGGTGCCTTCACGGGTGCGCAGAAACGGACCGGAGTTGCGGCGGCGCATCATGCGTCGTCTCGCTGCATCGTTGCCCACAGTCCATGTTCATGGAGGCGGTAGACATCGAGTTCGGCACGTTCGCGTGTGCCGTTCGACACCACTGCGCGCCCTTTGTGGTGCACGTCGAGCATGAGTTGGGTGGCCTTTTCCTTGCTGTAGCCAAAGAGCTTTTGGAGCACGAAGGTCACATACGACATGAGATTGATGGGATCGTTCCACACGATCACCACCCACGGTTTTTCAACGTCGGTGCTGGTGTCGACATCCTCGTCGACCTTCACTTGCTCTTTCGTTGATGCCACGGAGACATTCTGCCCATACGATGAGCAATCGCATGGCTGGAGTTCGCCCGATTGTCCCTTCTCGCATCACCCGACGAGGTTTTTCCCACGGCGGGTCGTTGCGCAAACCCACCACGGTCCTTGGTGGGTACATCGCACTGACAAAACCGCGAATCATCGAATTGCTCCTGGTGACCACAGTCCCCACCATGGTCATGGCGCACCAGGGGTGGCCCGCCACGTGGTTGGTTGTGGTCACGTTGGTCGGTGGCTCGCTGGCGGCTGGCGGGGCCAACGCCCTCAACATGGTCATCGACCGAGATATCGACCAGTTGATGACCCGAACCCAGGGCCGCCCGCTTGTCACGGGCCTGATCACCCCGAGAGCGGCCAAAATCTTTGCCTGGAGCCTGGAAATTGCGGCTTTTGCGGTGTTGTGGGCGGGAGCCAACCTCCTGTCCGCGATCCTCACCTTCAGCGCCACCTTGTTCTACGTGGTCGTCTATTCCCTGTGGCTCAAGCGCACAAGCCGCCAAAACATCGTGATCGGGGGTGCTGCGGGTGCCGTTCCCGTCCTCGTGGGCTGGTCAGCGGTCACCAATTCGGTCTCGTGGAGCGCGTTTGTCCTTTTTTTGTTGATTTTCCTGTGGACGCCACCCCACTTCTGGGCTCTGGCCATTCGCCATGCCGATGACTACCGGGCGGCCAATGTCCCGATGCTGCCCACGGTGGTTCCCATGGCCGAAACCATCCGCAGCATGTACGTCTATACCGTTGCACTGGTCGCTACCAGCCTGATTTTGGTGCCCGTGGGCGATTTGGGGCCCATTTACTGGGTCTCCGCAGTCATTTTCGGGGCCGGATTTCTGGCGGGGGTCGAAATGCTGCGCCGTCGGCCGACAGAGGCGGTCTCCATGCGCCTCTTTTCCTTTTCGATTTCGTACATCACCCTGCTCTTTGCGGCCATCACTACCGATGTCCTCGTGCGGTACGGCGTGTCCTGACCGGCAATCACAGGTCAGGAATCACAAGCCCACAAACACGGATGATTTACGTTCGGGCATGGGTCGGTGGATAGTCTCGTTACGTCATTTCGAGAAAGAGCTAGCCCTCCATGACCACCTTCGATACGCATGCACCCGGATCGCATGTGACATCTGCGTCCGGCTCGAGCGCCATTGGGGCGTTCTTGTCCGGCGTTGCCGCATGGGCCACCACGTCTGACCACAAGCGCATCGGGCGCCTTTTCATCGGTGTAGCCCTAGTCGTCGCTGCAGCCGGCGCGGTCATTGGTGCTGTGTTGGGAATCGAGCGCATCAGCGCCTCGGGATATTCGATTCTCGACGACAACATGATCGATCAAATGTTCTCGCTGTATCGCGTGGCACTTGCCTTCGGCGTTGCAATTCCGCTCATGTTGGGAGCCGCCATCGCGATTGTGCCCCTTCAGTTGGGCGCAAAATCACTCGCTTTCGCTCGCTTGGCCATGTTCGGTTTTTGGATGTGGCTCGCTGGTTTTGTGGTTGCGGTCGTTGCCATTGCTGCCAACGGTGGGCCGGGTGGAGGCAACTCCGACATGGTTGATCTGTTCATTCTCGGCATCGGGATCGCAGTTCTCGGTGCTCTGTCAGCCGTGATTTCACTTGTCACAACGGTTCTTGTGAACCGTGCGCCCGGTATGACGCTCGACCGTGCACCGATCACATCGTGGAGTGCCCTGACCGGGGGAGTTGCGCTGCTCGTGACATTGCCGGTTCTCTTCGGAACGGTCATCTACCTCTATGTCGACCACCACTACGGTCGATCCGCTTTTGGCGGGAACAAAGGTGTTTCGGCGTGGATCGGCTGGGCCGTGACGCAACCCCAAACGTACGTTTATGCCGCCATCGGCGCTGGCATCGTTGCAGAAATCGCCGTTGTGGCAAGTGGACGTCGCCACCCGCTGCGCGCTGGCCTTCTGGTAGGAACCGGCCTTATCTCGGTCGCTGCTCTCGGAGGTGCCACGCAGGTGCAGCACGGTCTCACATGGACCAACACCACCTCGGCCGACAAGATCAAGGAACTCATTCCCTACCTCGTCTTCAACGGATTGCCGATCTTGGGTGTGTTGGCTGTTCTCGGTCTGAGTGCTTTGGGTCTCGCCAAGGGCAAGCCACGTTTGGTGGCCCCATTGGTTCCTGCCCTCCTCGGTCTTGTGATGGTTCTGGTCGGAATGCTGGGTCATCTCGTGTCGCTCTTCGGGCCGGCGGGTCTCGCCGGTACCGTCTTCGAAGAGGGCGAGTTCATCTATGTCGTCTACGGAACGGTTCTCATCGGGCTTGGTGCCGTTGCGTATTGGGGGCCGAAGTTGTGGGGTCGTTCGTTGCCGCAGAGCGCCGTTCTCGGGCTCGGCGCACTTGGTTTCATCGGCACCGTGCTCGCCGCATTCCCCATGTACATCGCTGGTTTCGGCGATCAGCCCGCCGGACGAGTAAACGGCTTTTCCTACGGTGGACCGCAAGAACTGTGGAACACGGCTTCAGCTGCCGGCCACGCTCTTGTGGCGTTGACAGTGGTGCTGTTCCTGCTCACGGCCTTGCGCGCCTTCACCGCCGGCGAACAGAGCGGCGACGATCCGTGGGATGGCCAAACTCTGGAGTGGTCGGTGTCGTCACCTGCCCCGGCTGACAACTTCGTCTCGATGCCCGCAGTTTCGAGCGCCGAGCCACTCCTCGATATCAAACCTGCAGGGAGCGACAAATGACCCACGCACTGCCCGCCGGCCCGCAGCCCGCACCGCGTCGACAGGTGTTCATTGGCACCGGTCTGGTTGCCGCCGCCGCTTCGCTTCTCATCGGAGGCATGTTGTCGGTGTGGCTGCGCTTCCGCGCAAATGCACCCTTGCGTGAATCGTCCGATGGTCTGTACCAGATCAAGGACTGGCTGCCGGAGAACATCAAGATTCCCGAAGTTGTCACCAACGTGAACCTCGGGACCTTCGCCGTCATTTGTGTCATGGCTCAGTGGGCGGTTTACTCGTCGCGCCGTCGCGACTCGAAGCACACCAGTGCTGCACTCGGTCTCACCCTGCTCTTCGGCGTTGCCGCTGTCAATGCGTTGGTCAGCACGTTCACGCAGATGGAAATCGGCGTTGCTGATGGCGCCTACCAGTCAATGTTCTATGCAATCACCGGAACCCTGATCGCCTTGGTTGCCGGTGGAATGGGTTACACGTTGGCAGCTCTCTTCAAGAGCATCGGTGGCCGTGCGGCCAACACCGATCTGATGAGCGCCCATGCTTTGTATTGGTACTTCCTCGCTGCTGCGTACACAGCAGTGTGGTTCGTGGTGTACGTCCAGAAGTAGGTCCAGATGTTTACTCCCGGCTCCAAATACCTTCTCGGCCTGGCGGGGTTCTCCGCTGCGTTCATGGTCGCGTACATCGTCGTCACTGATCAATCGGTTGGGGGTGCGGTCGCGCTTGTTTCCATCGCCGCGGCACTCGGGCTCCTGGCGGGCCTTGGCCTGTTCAACCGAGACGGCGACGTACGCGTGGGCGACACCAGCGCTGCAGCCAATGCCACGCCGGTCGGTGCCAGCCTGTGGCCCCTCGTCGCCACGTTGGGTGTGGTTCTCCTCTCCGTGGGTCTGCTCACGCACGAAATCGTGTTCCTTCTCGGCCTTGTTGCCGTCAGTGCCGCGTTCGTTGAGTGGGTCATCCAGAGTTGGAGCGAGTCGGCATCCAGCGATGCCGAGTTCAACACCGGGGCTCGCGCTCGTTTGTTGCACCCGCTCGAGTTCCCCGTGCTCGCCACCGTTGGTCTGGGCGTCATCATCGTGTCGTTCTCGCGGATCATGCTGGCCCTTTCACGAGATGCGGGTGCGATCGTGTTCATCCTGGTGGCCTCTGGCGTGTTGTTCGCCGGGTCGGTTTTCGCTCTCAAGCCGAAGATGAAAAAGACACTCGTCGCCGGCCTCTGCACGATTGGTGCAGTGGGAATCGTTGCGGGTGGCATTGCGGCAGCCAGCAACGGCAATCGCGCCGAGTTGGTTGAAGCAAAGGAAGAGGGTCACTTCACCCA
>JBILKS010000048.1:0-7077 GCA_044376595.1 Ilumatobacteraceae bacterium
TGTCAGCGTCTCTGCGGTTGTCGACGCGTTGGTTGCCGAGGTGAAGGCGCATCTCGATGAAGAGGTGGCGTCGGGTGAGCACACCCAGGCCGAGGCAGATGCGAAGTTGGCCCAAGCAACCACCCGGATCACCGAGATGGTGAACACCGAAGGTCTCCCCGGACCGAGGGGCAGAACTGGCGAAGGTGAACACGGCGATCACGGCGGGCGCGGTCACGGCATGAAGGGCGGCAACAGTCTCGATGCGGCAGCAACTGCACTGGGCATGACCGCCGAGGAACTGCGCTCCGAGTTGGAGGCCGGCAAGTCGATTGCCGACGTGGCCACGGCCAAGGGTGTCGCCATCAACACGGTGATCGATGCCTTGGTTGCCGAGGTGAAGGCGCATCTGGACGAAGAGGTGGCGTCGGGTGAGCACACCCAGGCCGAGGCAGATGCGAAGTTGGCCCAAGCAACCACCCGCATCACCGAGATGGTGAACAGGGTGCGCTCGGCCCGTAGCGAAGTCGGTCCACAAGTCGGTCAACGCGGTGAAGGCGAACACGGACCCCGTGGCGGTGGACCCCGTGGTGGCGGCCATCATGGCGGCGGACCTCGTGGTGGCGACATGGGCTCGATGCCCGGTGCCCCGACTGGCGCATCGACCAACGCCTGATCACCACGACTGCTTCTGTCGAACAACGAACGGTGGGGTTGCCTGACGGTGCCCCCACCGTTTTTGTTGTCGTTGTCGTTCAGTCGTCGTTGTTTTGTTCGCGCAGGAAGCGTTCGAACTCGGCGGCGAGGTCGTCGCCCGACGGCATCGAAGCTTCGGAGCGACGGTCGAACTGCTGCTCCAGCATGCGCACATAGGCCAATGCCTGCGAGTCGTCTTCCACTGCCTCTTCGTGGAGCACCGCCCACCGACGAACTTCGCCGTCCATGTTGGCATGGCCGGTGGGAACGCCCAGAACGTGTTCGAGATGACGCAGCAGTGCCGCGGTGGATCGAGGGTGCTGAGCGTTGGTCAGATAGTGCGGCACGCCCACTCGCAACGACACCGAGGGCATGCCGGTGCGATCGAAACGCTCTTGCATCACCCCGATAACGCCGGTGGGTCCTTGATATTGAGGTTGGCTGAGGCCGAGACGTCGGGCGAGATCCGGATTGGTGGTGCTTCCCACCACGGGTGGGAGACGGGTGTGGGGCACTTGATCGGCAAGTGCGCCGAGCGTCACCACAGCTGAACACTTCAATCCGCGGGCTACGTCGACAACTGCATCGATGAAGGTGGACCAATGAATGTGTGGTTCGACACCGGAGAGAAGCACGAGGTCACGGGCTCCCTCGGGAAAACGCGCAACGTAGATGTCATTCTCGGGCCAGCGCAGCATGCGCTCGTCGTCTTCGTTGAGATAGACCTCGGGTCGCTCTTGGGTGAAGTCGAAGAAGGGATCGGGGTCGATGCTGGCCACCACCGTGACCACGCGATCGCGCACGCACCATTCGAGTGCCGATGTGGCGGCATTCGACACGTCGAACCAACCGCGCAGAGCGATGAGGAACACGGGGTCGCGCAGCGGGGCGATGTCGTCCCAACTGGTGGTCAGCACCTCGCTCATTGCCGACTCGTTGCGTTGCCGGCCCCGACGGTTGTCATGCCACCAATTGTTCCACCACGAAATCGATACTCCTCGTGAGTTGGGCAACATCTTCCGGGTCGATCGCCGGGAACATGCCCACCCGGAGCTGATTCCGGCCCAATTTGCGGTACGAATCGGTGTCGAGCACGCCGTTGGCCCGCAAGGCGGCGTTGATGTCGCCGGCTTCCACGCCGTCGAGGTCGATGGTTCCCACCACGTTCGAGCGGTGTGCGGGGTCGGCCACGAAGGGCTGAGCCCAACTGCGCTGGGTTGCCCAATCGTAGAGGCGTGTGGCTGATGCCGCGGATCTGTCGGCGCACCACTGAAGTCCGCCGTTCGACAGCATCCATTGGATCTGTTCGTCGAGAAGAAGCAGGGTCCCGAGAGCAGGTGTGTTGTAGGTCTGGTTGGCGACGCTGTTGTCCAGTGCGATCTTGAGATCGAGTGAGGCGGGACGCCAACGCTGTGATGCGCCAATGCTGTTGATGCGCTCGATTGCGCGCGGCGAGCACGCGGCCAGCCACAGACCGCCATCGGATGCGAAACACTTCTGCGGGGCGAAGTAGTACACGTCGACCTCGGCCGGACTCCACATCAATCCACCTGCCGCCGACGTGGCGTCGACAACCACCAGTGCGTCACCCGCGAACGATGGGCGCGTGAGTTGCATGGCGACACCGGTCGATGTTTCGTTGTGTGTGAAGGCGTAGAGATCGATGTCGCCGTCGGGAGTGACGGCTTGCGGGTGCGTACCGGGGGCGCTGTTCACCACCATCGGCTCGCCAAGGTGCGGCGCTGCGGCCACGGCTTCGGCAAACTTCGACGAGAACTCGCCGAACACCAGATGTTGGCTGCGCTGATCCACCAGACCGAACGTGGCCACGTCCCAGAAAACCGTGGATCCACCGTTGCCCAGCACGATTTCCCATCCCTCGGGAAGGCCGAACAGTTGCGACAGTCCGGCGCGCACCGAGCCCACCAGATTCTTGATGGGAGCCTGTCGGTGGGAGGTTCCCATGAGAGCTGCGCCACGCGGGCCGGCGAGGGCCGCCAACTGTTCCGGGCGCACCTTCGACGGACCGCATCCGAAGCGCCCGTCACGGGGCAGAAGTTCGGCGGGGATGCGGATTGTTTGGGGGTTTTTCGCGTTCACTGTGTAAGCATTGCACCCATGAACTCCCCAGCAAAACACGGGCGCGTCTCTGCTCGCCTGGCCGCCATCGCCGAATCCGCAACACTGGCTGTCGATGCCAAAGCCAAGGCGCTGAAGGCAAAGGGTGAGAATGTCATCGGTTTCGGAGCCGGAGAACCCGACTTCCCGACGCCCGCCCACATTGTCGAAGCCGCCGCAAAGGCGTGTTACGACGTGAAGAACCACCGCTACACACCTGCAGCCGGTTTGCCCGAGCTGCGCGAGGCCATTGCGGTGAAAACCAAGCGTGACAGCGGATTCGACTGCAAGGCCAGCCAAGTGCTGGTCACCAACGGCGGCAAGCATGCCGTGTTCGTGGCGTTTGCCGCGTTGTGTGATCCGGGCGACGAAGTCATTTGTCCTGCTCCGTACTGGACCACGTACCCCGAAGCCATCGTGCTTGCAGGCGGAGTTCCCAAGGTCATCGACACCACCGAAGAAATGGGCTTCCGTGTCACTGTGGAACAGCTCGAGCGAGCCCGCACGCCGCGCACCAAAGTGTTGCTGTTCGTGTCGCCCGACAACCCCAGTGGCGCGGTGTATCCACCCGAGGAGATTGCCGCCATCGGCAAATGGGCTGTCGAGCACGGCATCTGGGTGATCACCGACGAGATCTACGAGCACCTCACGTACGGCACGCACACGTTTGCGTCCATGCCCACGTTGGTGCCCGAAGTTGCCAACCAGTGCGTCATCGTCAATGGTGTCGCCAAGACCTATGCCATGACCGGATGGCGCGTGGGTTGGATGATCGGCCCCGACGACGTGATGAAGGCCGCCATCAACTTCCAATCGCATTCCACCAGCAACGTGTCGAACGTTGCCCAGATTGCCGCACTCGCAGCGGTGAGCGGAGATCTCGAGGCCGTCAAGATGATGCGCGAAGCTTTCGAACGTCGCGGCAAGACGATGCACCGCATGTTGACCGAGATCCCCGGTGTCACGTGCCTCGAGCCCCAGGGTGCGTTCTATTGCTTCCCCGGCGTCCAGGGACTCTTGGGCAAGTCATTGAGTGGTCACGTGGCCAACACCACGTTGGAACTCGCTGATTTGGTGCTCGAGCAAGCAAAGGTGGCATTCGTGCCGGGCGAAGCCTTCGGTGCACCCGGTTACGCGCGGTTCTCGTTCGCTCTCGGCGACGACGACATCGTCGAAGGCATCTCACGTTTCGCGAGTCTTGTGAAGTAGTCACAACCGGCTATAGTTCGGTTCACCACGGCAATAGCCGTGGGACATGAAATCCAGCGAAGTCCGGTGAAAATCCGGCACTGTCCCGCAACGGTGGAGATTGCAACGCGAAAGCGTGCAGCAATCCGAGTCCGGTCGCCTGATTCATGTGCGTTTACCAGTCCTCGAAGGAAGGGCGGTCCGCTCAATGGGGGATTCCCCATTTTCGACCCACTCTTCTTTCTCCAACATCTTCGGAGGAAGAACCATGTCATTCAGTGCAAAGACCCGTCGTCGCCTGTTGGCCATTGCAGCAGGAACCCTGTTGCTTGCGGCCTGTGGAAGCGATTCGTCCTCGTCGGACACCAGTGTTGCCGACACCACCGCCGCAGTGGCCGACACCACCGCCGCGGCGGCCGACACCACGCCGGATGCCGCAGCAACCGAGCCCGAGCGCATCGTGTCGCTGTCGGCCACGGCCACCGAAATGCTCTACGCCCTCGGCGCAGAAGATCAGATCGTGGCTGTCGACAACTACAGCAACTATCCCGAGGCGGCTGCCGCCTTCGAACCAAAGATTGATGCCTTCGAACCCAGCGTAGAGGCCATCTCCGAACTGGATCCCACCGTGGTTCTCATCACCTACGACCCGGGCAACTTGCAAGAACAACTCGAAAAGTTGGAGATCGATGTGTGGCTCGGCGCTGCCGCAACCACTCTCGACGACTCGTACAAGCAGATCAGCGAACTCGGAGAACTGACCGGCAAGACGGCCGAGGCGGACGCCCTTGTGGAGTCGATGCGCACGAAGATCGACGAAGTGGTGTCAGGCACCGAAGCGCCAGCCGAGGGAATTTCGTACTTCTACGAGCTCGACACCAACTACTACTCACTCACTTCCAACACCTTCGTTGGCCAGTTGTTCTCTCTGTTCGGAACGCGCAACATTGCGGACACCGCCGAAGCGGGCAACGACTACCCACAGTTGTCCCAGGAGTTCATCATCTCGGCCAATCCGCAGATGATCTTCCTTGCGGACACCAAGTTCGAAAAGCAGAGCGCCGAAACCGTTGCTGCGCGACCGGGTTGGAATGCCATCGATGCCGTGAAGAACAACCAGGTCATCGGCCTCGACGACGACATTGCATCGCGTTGGGGACCACGTGTCGTCGACTTGGTGACGATCATTGCCGATTCACTCTCCAACTTCTCGGCCGCCCAGTAAGTCCCCATGACTCCTGAAACCCCACACATCGCGGCCCGTGGGTTGCGCGAACGGCACTGGTGGATACCTGCTGCCGTTGCGGTCACGTGCGTCGCGATGTTGTTGGGGTCCATGGTGGGTCCTGCCGGGCCGACATGGTGGCGTGTGCCGTTGGCCTTGCTCGATCGCTTGCCGTTGATCTCCATCGACAGCGGTGTGTCCGAGCGTGAGTGGACCATTCTGTGGGAGATCCGCATGCCACGGGTGGTGCTTGCCGCATTGGTCGGTTCGACGTTGTCCTTGAGTGGCGCCAGCTACCAAGGTGTGTTCCGCAATCCGTTGGTCGACCCGTATCTGCTCGGAGTTGCAGCGGGGGCCGGACTCGGTGCCACCGTGGTGTTCACCCTGAACCGCGCCGGAACGTCGTCATGGATCATCGATCCTCTGCCTCTCACGGCTTTCGCGGGTGGGCTCATTGCCGTCGTTGCCACGTACATGGTGGGTACTGCATTTGGTGGGCAGCGCAGTGCGGCAACTTTGGTATTGGCGGGTGTGGCCGTCACGGCACTTGCCACAGCCGTGCAAACTTTCATGCTTCAGCGCAACACCGATGTGATTCGTCAGGTGTATTCGTGGATTCTCGGGCGGTTGAGCTCTGCCACGTGGGGAGATGTTCGTCTTGTCCTGCCGTATGTGATCCTGAGCACCGTGACGTTGCTCATCCATCGTCGATTGCTCGATGTGATGCGAGTGGGCGACGACGAAGCAACGGCCCTTGGCACACATGTTGCGCGCGTCCGCATCATCGTGGTGATCGCGGCGACTCTCGGCACCTCGGCGGTGGTGGCAGTCAGCGGACTCATCGGTTTCGTTGGCATCATCGTTCCGCACGCAGTGCGTCTGATTGCGGGCGCCAGTTACCGAACCATCATTCCCATCAGCATCTTCGCGGGTGCCACGTTCCTCGTTCTCGCAGACATTCCGGGCCGCATCCTGCAGAATCCTTCGGAAACACCCATCGGTGTGGTGACGGCGTTCTTGGGGGCGCCCTTCTTCCTCCTTCTTCTTCGTACTCGACAGGCATCGCGATGACGTCCATCAATCTTGTCGACGTTGGGGTTCGCTACGGCGACCGCGATGCGCTGGCGTCATTCACCGACACCGTGAAGCCCGGTGAATGGTTGTGTCTCATCGGCCCGAACGGAGCAGGCAAGAGTTCCTTGTTGCGCTCGATCGCCGGGCTTGTCAAGCATTCCGGCGAGGTGCGTGTCGACGGAACGTCATTGAAGCTGCGGTCATCGAAGCGGCGCGCACAACTGGTGGCCTACGTTCCGCAGTCGCCGGTGATGCCCGACGACATGACGGTCAGCGAGTACGTGGTGTTGGGGCGCAATCCGTTCATCGGTCACTTCGGCCAAGAGACGAAACACGACTGGGACATCGTCGCCGATGTCTTGAAACGTCTCGACCTCGACGAGTTCGGAAGTCGGATGATCGGTGCATTGTCGGGCGGGGAACGCCAGAGAGTGGTGATCGCCCGCGCGATTGCACAAGAGGCACCGATCTTGTTGCTCGACGAGCCCACGAATTCTCTTGACATCGGTCACCAGCAACAAGCTCTCGAACTCGTCGACCGTCTCCGCCGCGAACACGGTCTCACCGTGGTGTCGGCGATGCACGATCTCACGCTCGCAGGCTTGTATTCAGACCGCCTCTGCCTCTTGCATCAGGGGTATCGCGTGGCCAGTGGCACCGCAGCCGAGGTATTGCGTCAAGAAACGCTTGCCGAGTTCTACGGCGTGTCTGCCCGGGTTCATCACTCGCCCGACGGCACGGTGGTGGTCATTCCGTACCGCCCAGCCGACAACGGTCTGTGACAGCGAACCAGCTGG
>JBILKS010000049.1:0-7017 GCA_044376595.1 Ilumatobacteraceae bacterium
GTTGCGGCGTGGCGAACCGCCACCGTTTGTAGTTCGAAGCCAAGATGCGCGCGCCGCCCAGATACGGACGCGCCAACTCTGTCAACAATGCCTCGGCTTCGTCGTGGGGTGTATCCCAATGAGCGAGACTCCACGCAGGGTTCGCATGGAACGTGGCGGCGGGTACGGGGGAGATTCCCTTGGCCATGTTGTCGCCGACGAACGAAAAAGTGTCGTCGGGATTCTGCAGTGCGCCCGGAGACGGCACTGATAGTGGCTGATCGAGAAGAGCAAGAAGTCCGAGCGTGCGGTCGTAGTCGATCGAACGCAGATCTTCGGGCATCTCAACGCCGGCGGTGAAGGCGTAACCGAAACTCTGCGCGATCGGACACGTGAGAACAACGACGTCGCTGACCGTGGAACTGCCGTCGTCGAGGGTTGTCCTCCAGCCGTTGTTCTCGGGCAGGACGGAAAACACCAGTGAGGACTGCCTCACGTCGAGGCCTTGTGCCAGATACTTGGCGATCGACGTCATGCCGGCATTCCCCACGTATCGCGGGTAGCCGTCTTGATCGGGTCCGAATCCGCGGCACCATTCACGCACGACGCCGTTGTCGATCCACTGTCGAACATGGGACTCGAACTCGGGTTCGCGCACGGTGAAGAACTGTGCGCCGTGATCGAAGACTCCTTCGCCGATACGGCGTGTGGCAAGCCGGCCTCCGACTCCGCGACCTTTGTCGAATACCGTCACGGTGTGACCCTGCGAAACCAAGAGGCGCGAGGCCATCAATCCGGACAAGCCGGAGCCCACGACGACGATATTCATGCGGAGATCGGATCGGCTGTCGAGCTGCTCTTACGGTATGCACGTTCGGCACGGCGCAAGAACGAGATGAGTTCCTTGTTGAATGTGGATGCATGTTCGACCATGAGGCCGTGTGCCGCGCCTGAGATGACCACCATCTCGGCGGTGGGGATCATCTCGCGCAGAAGTTCGCTGTCGCCGCGTGGTGTGAGGATGTCCTGGTTCCCCACGATGATGAGCGCGGGAACAGTGATCTCTCCGAGACGATCATGCATCTGCTCGAGTTCGTCGACGCTGTTCAGGATGGCATCGACTTGAGCCTGAAAATCAGTACCTGGCCGGCCCATTGCGAATGGCCCCAGCCAACCGATGGCCGGCCACATACGCCGAAACGACCGCGGTCCGATGACCCAGCGCCCTGCTTCGCGGCCCAGCGCGGTCATGCCTCGCGTCGTGGCGATGTGTGACCATTTGTCGAGTAGTTCCCGTCGCCACGCGGGGTTGGTTGCCGAGGTGCACGCAAGGGTCAACGATCGAATGCGCTCGGGATATTTCACCGCGATGATCTGGGCGATTGCGCCGCCCATCGATGCGCCAACCACGTGGGCGGTCTGGTGTCCCTCTTTGTCGAGTACGGCGATTGCATCGTCGGCCATTTGCTCGAGAGTGAACGGCGATGTCGGCCGACTGCTGCGACCAACGCCGCGATTGTCGGGCGTGATCACCTTGAAAAGTGGAGCAAGCGCGAGACGTTGCATGTCCCAACCGTGGTGATCGGCGCCGAGACCCTGGATCATGAGCAATGGCGGTGCGCCCGGTCGCCCGGCCGCCTTGTAGTGGATGCGCGTACCGTCGGCCATGGTTGCATACGACATGTCAGGCCACCTGCTTGGTTGCTGGAACGCGAATGACGGTGGGCCATTCGAACAGCCGTGCGATGACCTCGTGAGTGTTGTGTCGTGGGGCGAAGTGAATCGCATGCGCTGCATCGACGGAATGAGCCAGTCGACCGTGCTTCAACAGTTCCACTACATGGTCGGGAACCGGTGCACCGGCAGCGTTGGCCAGTTGACGCGCCGGCCACCATCCCGGGCCGGCAACCGGCATCGGAAGTCGCCTGCCCTGAAGCGCCGCTTTGCGTGCCGTGGTGGTGCCTTCGGCAACCACATTGACGACACCGTCGAGTCGATGTTTGCCAGCGAGTGCGAATGCAACAGCCGCATCGTGATCTTCGACAACGGTGAAGGGTGGGTCTCCGGCGAGTGCGAAAGGAACAGACGGCAGGCGCAGGAGACGTCCGAGAGGACTCGGCACGTGCGGTCCGAGAACCGGAGCAAGACGAAGAGTGCCCACGGCGATGCCGCGTGCGGCGCGCAGTTCGGCAGCTTGACGTTCGAGCTGATGAAGCATCCGGCCGAACCGTGACGCCGGTGCAACCTGTGACATTTCGTTCGGCGTGAACGGTGCATAACCACGCGGCCCGTACACCTCGATTCCCGAGCGAATAACCATTGCTTCGAGGGACGTCGATCTATGTGCCGCGGCAAACACGGCACGACCCATGTCGGCCGTGGTTCCGTCGGCTTCATCGGGGGAGAGTCGGGCATTGGGTTCCCACACGCCGACATGAATGATCACGTGTGGATCGAAAGCTGTGATGACATCGGCAACTTTTTCAGTGCGGTTCAGGGCAACCCGGCGAAAGTCGGCGCGCATGAGCCGGCGACGTGGCGGATCTGCGTCGACTCCCAAGATGTCGCCGGCCCAGGGTTCCTCTTCGATCATCGACGTGACGAGCGAGCCCAGTTCACCGCCACTGCCGGTGACGAGGACGCGCTGTCCCGTGGCGTGGGTCACCGCAGCTCGTGAACTCTGAGAATCAACTCACGAGCGAAGGGGTCGAGTTGCCGACCTGCGATTCGCTCGGTGATGGTGATGGCTTGGGAAGGATCCTCGACGAGGCCACTCCAACGGATGTAGCCGCCCATGATTCCGACGATGCGGTCGCCCACTTCTTCGGCGTGCACCATGATTTTTGCGTCGCCCGCAAGAAGACTGTGCAACTCTCGGTAGAACACCTTGAGCCACGCATCGATGTCGTCGGCACCCGAAAGCGGCCGGTGCAGGTACGGGAGATTCAGTTCGTCGTAGCTGTGCAGGTTGTGTGGCGCACCGATGATGGAAATGACCTGGGCGAATCCGTTCTCACGGAGCCAGATGATTTCTTCTTGACGCCTGACACGACGGTGGTTGATGCCGTAGCCGCCGGGGCGCTCGCAAACAGCGAGGCGATCCTTGATGATCCATGTGAGATTTCGTGGCTGGATCCCGAGGGCCCATTTTCCGCGCAGTTTGGGTGGCATTACTGCAACCTTAGACGCTGTTGGCTCCGACGCACCTGCCTGCCAGCCCCGACATCGCAACCTGGAGTGAGTCCACGGGCCACATCGAGGACGCGTTCCACCGTTGCGGCATCGGGCGGATAGGGCTGTGCAAGCCACCGGCGAATCGCGCGGCGGGCAAGCGGAAGCGGGGCTGCAGCAAGTTGTCGTGCGTCGTGAACGTCGATGGTTTGCGCCAAGTCGTGCAAGAAATCGTCGTCCTCGCCGAGATAACGGGCCTCTCGCGAAACGATCGCCGCCACGTCACGACGGGCAATGTCGGACATCAATGGAATCAGCTCATGACGGACCCGATTCCGTTGGAAGCGGGGGTCGGTGTTGCTGGGATCGTGCACCACAGGGAGACCGAGAGACGTACACAGGGCTTCGGTGTCGCGCCGGCGCAGGTTGAGAAGCGGCTTGGTGTGGTCGAAGCGCATGCCCGAGAGGCCTTCGGTGGAGGAACCCCGCATCAGGTTCATCAGGATGGTTTCGGCTTGGTCGTCGGCGGTGTGCCCGGTGAGAACACCGGGGGGCATGAGTGCCCGTCGGGCGTCTCGGGCACGGGCCTCAAGGTTGGGTCCATCGGCAAGATCGGCTCGTAACGAGACGAACTCCGCTCCGAGAGAAGAAGCTAGGCGGGCAACGACATCACCCTCGCGGTCCGATCCCGGACGCAAGCCGTGGTCGACGTGATATGCGGTGACCGACAACCCCGCGGCACGCGCCAGAACGAGGAGTGACAGGGAATCCGCACCACCCGAGACAGCACAGGCCACCGGCGCAGAGTCGCCGCCGACAAGGGAAAACCGAGTGGCAGGAAGAAGAGAGCGAACGACGTTGTTCGTGGCGACGTCGTTCACGAACGACTAGCGCTTGCGGCGTCCCGGGTAACGGGTGGCGCTGACCTTGGACACGTACCCGGCCACCACGGAGCCAAGGGCTCCGACGGCAGCGACCATGAGAACGACACCGATCCACCAGTGCCAGGGGTTTGCAGCGATCATGGCGTGAATCGTAGCCGGATCGACCCGATGCTCAAAGGAGTCAGGGCTCGAAAGTGCGTGCGACGTTGCCGACGGCGCGGACGAAACGATCCATGAGATCGGCCAGATCGGCCTGTTCTTCGGGACTGAAGTCCGTGAGGATCTCGATGATGGCCTTCATCCGACGTTCGCTGATGATGGCGTGGCGTTCGCGACCCGCTTGGGTGACCGCCACCGTGACAACGCGACCATCGGTGACGAGGGCTCGGCGCTGGGCCAAACCCAGCTTTTCCAATCGTTGCACTGCGCGGGTTGCAGTTGACGGATCGACCTTCAGTGCATCGGCCAGGTCTCCCATGCGCCAGTGATCACGTTCGACGAGAAGATCGAGTGTGTCGACTTGACCCGGATCGAGAGCAGATGCTCCCTCGCCGAAGAGTTTTCCACGCAAGGCGGCGCCGGCCGCACCGCGACGCAGTTCGCGCCACGCGGCACCGATCACCGCAATGTTGTCGGGATCAGAAACAGAGTGTTGGGAATCGGACTTCTTGGGGGATGAAGCATTCTTCACAGGACCTGCCTTTGTGGGCTGTTTCATCACGCTATCCAATGATCTTGTTCGATGTCAGATCGGGATCGACAAGTTTTTCTCTTTCGGTGAACTATTAGTCAAACAGCAACTAGTCGAGCAGCAACTAGTCAAGCAATGGTGTGAGTCTTTCGTACTCGCTGCTGATCATCGGTGACGACAAGATGAAGTCGGCTGTGGTGGGGTTGCAGGCAACCGGGATGTTCCACACCACGGCAATGCGCAACAGCGCCTTGATGTCGGGGTCGTGCGGTTGTGGCTCGAGCGGGTCCCAGAAGAACAGCAGAACGTCGATGAGTTCGTCGGAGATGCGGGCCCCGAGTTGCTGGTCGCCGCCCAGTGGACCACTACGGAGGCGTTCAACCGCAAGTCCGGTGTTTTCCTGAACGAGCTTCCCGGTTGTTCCCGTGCCCACCAGAGTGTGCTGCGACAACTCTTCTTTGTGCCGCAGTGCCCAGTCGAGCATCTGCGGCTTCATGTTGTCGTGCGCCACCAGAGCGATGCGCTTTTGTCGTGCTGTGTGAACCGCCATGATCTGAACGATATGGCCGACGAGAGTTCTAACGCACGATGATGGCGTCGGATCCCCACGGCGTGACGGGACCACTCTCCTGGAAGCGATCGGGGAGTTCTTCGATCATGTTCAAGGTGGCAGCGAAGCGCCCGATGCCGACGAAGAGCGAGACATTCAAACCGAGTTCGATGATTTCGGCCTCGGAGAAGTGCTGCTTCATCGTGTCGTAGAAGGCGTCGTCGATAGCCAAGTGATTGGTGGCGAACAACTCGCCGAAACGAATGGCCACGCGCTCGCGCTCGGTGAGACCGTCGGCCTCCATGGGCTTTTCCAGTGAGCACACCAGATCTTCGTTCAGTCCATCGTTCACTGCGTCGGTGTAACGGATGGCCATGCAGCTGCGGCACTGGTTGTGGAATGCGACACGCAGGCGAACCAGTTCGATGAGGCGTGGTGGCAAGGTGCGGTTGATCTTGAGTGACGCGGCGAATGCACCCATGCCCTTGGTCATCTCCGGGCAGTGTCCGAATATGCGAGTGAGCCCGAGTTCAAGCGGTGTCTTGTCGTCGGCTCGTGACCACTGGCGCAGTTCCGGGTCGAGTTGGTCAACGGTGAGCTTGGTGATGCGCGTCATGGTGTCACTGTAGGTGATTTTCCAGGTCGAGGAATTCGACGATTTCACGGATTTGAAGCTCCAGTGTCTCCCGCCAGGTGGTCTCGAATCCCTTCGGGGAGTCGGCGGCGATGCTGTCGAGATAATCGGTGACCAGAGACGGAACCCCCGGAATGCTGGGAAGAAGTTCCATGTACAGGGCAAAATCACTGCAGGCCTGGTGGCCACCCTCGGGCAGGTCGATGCGGCGATGGGGCAGATGGCTCGTTCGGAGGATGTCCCACGCCGGATCTGCGTCCGAACTCGGTGGTGTGGTGCGGTCTGCGCTCCCCACGAGAAACAGGGCAGGAACCGAGACGTCACGGAGAAGCTCTGCTGAGAGGGTTCGGGTGTACGCCTGAGCACACACGACCTTGCGCACTCGTGGGTCCGGTGCGAGCCCGTGGATGCCGGTTGCGCTGATGATTGCTGTGAGGCCGCCGTAGCTGTGCCCGCCAACGAAAACGGAGTCGGCGTCCACAGACGTGAACAATCCGTCGGGCAAGCCCTCGACATGGCCGGTAAGTGCATCGAGAACGAAGGAGATATCGCAGAGTCGCTGGATTTCGTTCGTGGTGTCGTCGACATTGGCACCCAACAGCCAGTCGTTCAACGTGTCGCCCGGGTGGTCTGGGGCAACAACGATGCAACCACGCGATGCCAAAGACTCACAGAGTTGGCTGTAATTGAATCGCATCCCGGTGCGACCATGCGACCACACCAGTATCGGGTAGTTGCCCGCCAGCAGCGGCGCCTGTTCAACGGCCCTCTCCGACGTGAGGCCGATGTTTGGCAACAGCTCGTAACGGGCGAACGGTTGCGAGTCGGATTCCGCCGGATACCAGACGTTGACACCGAGCATGCGGTTGTCACGCGTCGGATCGACGAGCAGGGTCGACGCGTGACCAACCAGCATGAGGCTCAGTGGCTTCCGTGCGAGTGACTTGCCGACGCGAAGCGGGAGAACCAGTTGGGGTTGCGCGTCTGTGTGTAGACCTGTCCGGGGCCTTCGAAGCGGAAGACGAATCCCTCGCCGGAAAAGACGGTGTTCTTCCAGCCCTCGGCGGCCTTGTGCAGCGACATCTTCACACTGGTGTTGACGGCGACC
>JBILKS010000050.1:0-7005 GCA_044376595.1 Ilumatobacteraceae bacterium
TGCGTTCACGCTCCGCAGAAAACCTGCCGGCAAGCCGTGTTCAGCCTCGTAACGAAGGAAGGCATCGAAGGGGCTTTCCAGGATGACGCCACCAAAATCCCAAAAAACGGCCCGAAAGGCAGAGTTGCTCACGGAGACGCATGATAGGTGCCCCGGATCCACCTTCGGGGCCACGGGGAGTGGTTGACTGGCCCTTATGCCTACCCCCAAGAGCCCCAAGCACGTGGTGGTGGACGGCTCGAATATCGCCACAGAGGGCCGTAGCGCCCCCAGTTTGAAGCAGTTGCACGAGGCAGTCCTGGTTTTCATGAATGAAAACCCCGATGCCAAGATCACCGTCGTGGTCGATGCCAGCTTCGGGCATCGGATCGACAAGAAAGAACTCGCCGAGTTCGACGAGGCAGTGAACAACAATGAGTTGGTCACTCCGCCTGCGGGCGCCATCGGACGGGGCGACGCTTTCGTGTTGGCCATTGCGGATCGTGTCGGTGCCACCGTGATCTCGAACGACAGCTACCAGGAATTCCATGCCGAGTATCCGTGGCTGTTCACCCAAGGACGACTGATTGGCGGCAAGCCCGTCCCGCACATCGGTTGGGTGTTCGTCGAGCGCACTCCGGTGCGCGGACCCGTCAGCAAGAAGGCAATGCGTGCACACGATGCCGCCAAGCGCGGAGCAGTGGCCTTGCCGAAGAAGGCGAGCAAAGAGGCGAGTGCACCGATGCCCGTACCCAAGGCTCCACCACCAGGTGGTCGCCTGGCCACCAAGTCGCCAGAGAAGGCGCAGGACAAGAGACAAGATCGCGTTCAGCCGAAGACCGTGGCGGCCAAGGCCCCGGCCGGTCGCCAAGAGGAATCTCGCTCCGTCAACGACGTTCTGGTCTTCTTGTCGTTCGTGGAGAAACATCCTGTTGGCAGCAAAGTGAAGGGCATCGTCGATTCGTACAGTGCCCATGGTGCGTACATCGCCCTTGGAGAGGTGAAGGCATATGCACCGCTGAGACTGCTGGGCAACCCGCCGCCACGCAGCGCCCGCGACTCCGTGAAGATCGGCGACAGCATCTCGCTGGTGGTTGCGGGCTACACGCCGTCGCGAAGAAGCGTGGAAGTGGGTGTTCCCGAGGCGGTGAAGATCGAAAAGGCTCCGGTGGCCACGAAGAAAGCTGCAAAGCCGCGTGTGGAGCCTGCGCCGAAGACGGCAACGGCGAAGACAGCGACGACGAAGACAGTTGCGGCAAAGAAGGCAGCCCCGGCCAAGAAGGCTGCAGCACCTGCCAAGAAAGTCGCACCGGCCAAGGTGGCAGCCGCGAAGAAAGTCACATCGGCCAAGGCAGCCACAGCCAAAACTGCTGCAGCCAAGACAACGGCGACAAAGAAACCTGTCGAAAAGAAGCCGGCAGCGAAGAAGCCCGCCGAGAAGAAAGTTTCAGAGAAGAAAGTTTCAGAGAAGAAGGCAAAGTAGATGTTGGTCGTCACATGGAACGTCAACTCGCTGAAAGCTCGACTTCCGCGTGTCACTGCTTGGCTGGAGGAAGTGCAGCCCGACGTGGTGTGCATGCAAGAGACCAAAATGACCGATGCAGCATTTCCGGCATTGACCTTTCAGGAAATGGGCTACGACTCGGCACATTTCGGCCAGGGACAGTGGAACGGTGTGGCGATTCTCTCCAAAGTGGGCCTGAAAGACGTGACGGCCAACTTTGCCGTTGGTGCCCCCGATCCCGAGGCGCGCATCATCACCGCAACATGCAACGGAGTTGTTGTCACGTCGGTCTACGTGCCCAACGGGCGTGCTCTCGATCACGACCACTATCAATACAAACTGCGCTGGATGAAGCAACTGAAAGATCACGCCGCAGCAGTGTCGAATCCGACGGGAAATCTGATCATCGCAGGCGATTACAACATCGCGCCCGATGATCGTGACGTTTTCGATCCCACGAAACTGCAGGGGCAAACTCACGTGAGTCAACCGGAACGCGATGTACTGAACGACCTGTGCGCCTGGGGGCTGAGCGACGTGTTCCGCCAGCACTATGACGACGCCAAGTTGTATTCGTGGTGGGACTATCGCGGCGGTGACTTCCACAAGGGTCACGGCATGCGCATCGACCTCATGCTGGCGACTGCGGCCGTGGCCAAGAAGACAACGTGGTGCGGAATTGACCGCAACTCTCGCAAGGGCGAACAACCAAGCGACCATGCCCCGGTGATGATGAGCGTCGACCTCTAGTGTCGAACGCTCTCTAGGATCTCTTCATGGACAATCCCGTCGAAGCAATGCTGCGGGGCTTTCACGAGCGTGTCGCGGCCAAGACCGAGCGGGAACATGCCCGCGACGATCTGGCCGAAGCCGTGCGCACGCTTCTTCGGTCGATGATCCGCGGCGGCGCCGATCCAGCCGTGGCCCGACGTACAGCTGAAATCATTCGTGGGGTTGCCTCCGAACTCGAAAACACGTCCGAGGTCGAGCCATACGGCAAGATGCCCGGAGTCGCAGTGGAGGGTTCGCTCGGAACAGGTCCTTCGTTCCTCGACCGCAGTCCCATCATCGGCTCGATGAATCCTGTTGCTCCGCCAATGGCCATCGAAGTCGGGTTGCCCGAGGCCGAGGGCGACTACGGCACCGTTGTGGGGCGCGTGAACTTTTCGGCCGTGTACGAAGGACCACCCGGCTGTGTGCACGGAGGATTTCTCGCTGCGGCGTTCGACGAAGTGCTGGGCATCACGCAATCGCTGTCCGGCAATCCCGGCCTCACGGGCCAACTCACGATTCGATACAAGTCACCCACGCCGTTGCACACCGATCTCGTTTTCACCGGCCGCATCGTCGACATCGACGGGCGCAAGATCTACACGACATCGCAGTTGATGAACGGAAACACCTTGTGTGCCGAAGCTGATGGGTTGTTCATCTCGATGAGGCCCGAGGTGTTCGAGCGCCTACTGCGGATTCGCGGGGGCGAAACCAGCCAGAACGGGTAGCAGGCTGGTCGCCAACGAATCGGCGGTCATCGACCCGACAACGTTGGCCAGTGCCTCGCGCGTCTGCGGAAGCGTGTCGGCAAGGCTGCGAAGAACAGCGTCACTGCAGATTGAGCGTTCCGATGTTCGCAAGACCCGTGCGCGCTCTTTGCGCCAGGTCATGAGTACTGCGATGGGAGAGGTGGGTGCGGCACCCGATGCCACGCTGCGCAGTTCCTTGGGCATGCGCACGGCCGTTGTCTCGCCGAGTGGGAGTTGTGTGAAGAATGGACTGGGGTGCGACGTGCGTCCGTTGCGAGACCCGGCTGAAGTGATGTAGAGCTTTTCTGCCGCACGGGTGACCGCCACGTAAGCAAGGCGTGTTTCTTCGGCCTTCTGAGCGGCGCTGCGAGCCGAGGAATGGGGAAGCAGCCCTTTTTCTGCTCCGCCAATGATGACGGTGTGCCACTCGCGGCCTTTTGCGGCGTGGAACGTGAGGATGTCCAGGCCATCGTCGGGGCTGGGCCGAGATGCGCTGGTGTTGTACCACGACATGAACATCGAACCATTGGCCGCCCCGAACGGGTGGTCGCCGAGGAAGTCGTCGACCAGATTCACCACCAACATTTCCGGAGAGTTGGCCTCTGTGGCCATGCGAAGCTCGAGTGCCCAATCGGCAAGCGCATAGCGGTTGGTCAAGGCTGAGACCTCTTGGAGCAGGGGAGCTATCAGCGCCGACGTGCCACCCGTGGCCACCGGAATGTCGAGTCTTTTCAAGGCGTCGACCACGAGATCACGCTGTGCGTTGGTACGCACCAACACCGCGATGTCTGCCCATCTCCGCAGTGAGCGATGCGCATCCATTGCGTAGTCGACAATCGCCTTGGCCTCGTCGGCTTCGTCGTGGTGCGCCGAGATGGTGATCTTTTCCGAGTCGTGACGAACGGCGCGAGCCGAGGCGGGAATGCCGTTGCTGGTGAGAACGTGAATACCCGCGGCAACAATTGCAGGGGAGCATCGGTAGTTGTTGACGAGACGCACGACGGTGGCACCGCCGAGAGAATCAGGAAGCGAATCGAACAACGACGGATCAGATCCGTTCCAGCCGTAGATGGCCTGCAACGGATCTCCCACAACGAAGACGTCACGACGATCGCCCCGAAGCGCTTGGAAGAAAGCGAACTGTTGGGGGTTCATGTCCTGGGCTTCGTCGACCAGAATGTGGCGGTAGCGCCAGTGCACGACGTCGGCATGTTCGCGCTGTGAGACAATGTCGTCGGTGGCCCTCACCAAGAGGTCTCCGAGATCGACCACGCCCTTCTTGCGCTTCAACTTCTCGTATTCGGAGAACACCGACACCAACTCTTCGGGCTTCGAGTTGGAGAAACGCTTCGCGTCGGCGGCAGCCTTGGGATAAGTGGATGGCGTGAGTGCGCGAGCTTGCATCCACTCGAGTTCCCCCAATGCCTCGGCAACCGCCACGCGAGAGCGAATTCCCCGTACCGCTTCGTTCATGACCCCGAATTTGTTGGTGAGGACCCCGGGAATCGACTTGCCCTGATCGGTGAGGCGCTGGCGGATGAGTGCAAAGGCAATGGCATGGAAGGTGCCCGTGTGTACGCCCCTGGGTGTGCGTCGGCGCAGTTGTCCGGCGGCTTCACGGGTGAAGGTGATGGCCAGGGTGTGTTCTGCGTCGGCACTGGCATTTTCTATGCGTTGAATGATGCGTTGGGTGAGAACGGTTGTCTTTCCCGAGCCGGCCCCCGCAAGAACGATGACAGCGTCGGCTGGTGCGGTGACCGCGGTGTGCTGCTCGGGATCGAGGGCGAGAAGCAACGACGAGGCCGACATCGGGCTCACGCTAGAGGGTGGGTGTGGCGTGTCGAAACCGTGGATTACTGTGAGGTCATGCCACTGCCCAAAGACATTCTGAACGACAACGAAGAGCTGGTACTGGATCTCCATCCGCATTGGTGGTTCTTTGCCAACTCGGTGGCCACGGCCGCGGGCGTTTTGGCCGTCTGGGTGTTCGTTTCGTCGAGGATCGACGGCGGGTTCTGGGACTTCATTCCCAAGGTTTCCGGGTGGGTGTTTTTGGTTGCCATACTCTGGGTGATCTGGAAATACGTGCAGTGGCGCAGCACACACTTCGCTGTCTCCAACTCACGGGTGATCTACCAGAGTGGCTTCATTGCGAAGAAGGGCGTGGAGATTCCTCTCGAGAGGGTGAACAACGTCAACTTCAGCCAAACCGTGGTCGAGCGCATCCTTGGTGCGGGCGATCTCTTGATTGAGTCGGGCGGTCAAGACGGACAACAGAAGTTCTCTGACATCCGGCGACCCCAAGAAGTGAAGAAGGTGATGCTGAACCAAGTGGAAAAGCGCATCGATCGTCGCATCGGGGGTCCTGCGCCCGCCGACACCGCCAGTCAGCTGGAGAAACTCGAAGGGCTGTTGCATCGCGGTGCGATCAATCAGGAAGAGTTCGACCGCGAAAAGCGTCGGCTTCTCGGTTGAGCGCACTGCCGGCCGTGCGCGTCGTCAGCCTGGTTCCGTCCGTCACCGAGACATTGCTGGCCTGGGGCATCGAACCGGTGGGTTGCACGCGGTTTTGCGAACAGCCTGATCTGCATCATGTCGGCGGAACCAAAGACCCCGACATCTCCGGAATCGTCGCGTTGCGGCCCGATCTCGTGGTGGTGGATCGAGAAGAGAATCGTCGAGAAGATGCCGAGGCTCTGTTGGCAGCCGGATTGAACGTGATGGATCTGCACGTGGTGTCGGTGGAGTCGGCGCTGTCGGAAACACATCGCTTGGCGCAGGGCATCGGCGCGGCGTTCGAGCATGAGGACAAGATCGGAATGGTTGCCCCACGCGTCACGGCTTTCGTTCCCATTTGGCGCAAGCCATGGATGACCATCAACCGGTACACCTATGGTGCATCACTTCTGTCGTCGATCGGCGTGGCGGTGTCCCATGCGGATACTGCTGCTGTGTACCCCATCGTCGACACGGCCGACATGGCCGAGATGGGGTCCACCGATGTCAACGTTGTCCTGCTCCCCACGGAGCCCTACGCCTTTTCCCAGCGACACGTCGCAGAGGTGGCTTCCCTCACGGGGATAGCCGATGTGCGCAGTGTCGACGGCCGGGATCTGTTTTGGTGGGGGGTGCGAACCCGGCCCGCGCAGAGTCGTCTCGCTGCACAACTTGCCGATCTTCTAGGTTGACGCCATGGATTATCGCCCTCTCGGTCGCACCGGCATGCTCGTCTCGCCCCTCTGCCTCGGCAACATGATGATGGGGGCGTGGGGCAACACCGACCACGACGATTGCGTGGCGATCGTGCACCGCGCGCTCGACCACGGCATCAACTTCATCGACACCGCCGACGTGTATTCCGCGGGCGAGAGCGAGGTCATCACCGGAAAGGCGCTGGCGGGTTCCCGCCGCGACAACGTGATCCTGGCGACCAAGTGTCATTTCCCGATCGACATCGGTCCGTTCGCTGCGGATCGCCAGCCAAACACGTGGGGCAACAGTCGTCGTCACATCGTGAAGTCCTGCGACGACAGCTTGCGCCGCCTCGGCACGGATTGGATCGACCTCTACCAGTTGCACCGCCCCGACCCGAACACGCCACTCGAGGAGTCGCTCGCGGCGCTGAACGATCTCGTCTCGGCCGGCAAGATTCGTGCATTCGGCTGTTCGACATTCCCGTCCGATCATCTTGTCGAGGCTGCATGGATCGCCGACAAGCGCAACTGGCTGCCGTTCAGCACCGAACAACCTCCGTACAGCATATTCGTGCGCTGGATCGAACGTGACCTATTGCCGACCTGCCAGCGTCTCGACATGGGAACGCTCGTATGGAGCCCGCTGAACGGGGGCTGGCTGTCGGGGACATACCGCGCCGGACAAGGTCAGCGCAACGAGGGTCGTGCCAAACGGGCACCCGCTCGCTATGACACTTCGGATCCGTCGAATCAGCGCAAGATGGTCTTGGTCGAAGAGTTGGTGAAGATCGCCGACGAAGTGGGT